>JBGQCL010000005.1:0-74858 GCA_041495365.1 Kofleriaceae bacterium
GCGCGCTCGGCGTCGGCATCTACCCGAACAGCCAGTTCATCCACGTCGACTTCCGCGCGCCGGGCGAGCCCAGCTACCGCTGGACCGACTGGTCGGGGCACGACGGCGGCAAGCGCAAGTCGCCGGGCCGCAGCCAGCCCGCCCGCAAGCCGGTCAGCTGAGCGCGGCGCGCGGTCTCAGATGGCGATCGGCTCGCCGCGGTCGATCTTGTCGAGCAGCTCGCCGAACTCGCGCTCGGCCCCGGGATGGACCAGCCGCGACAGCTCGATCATCGCCGCCCGGTCGATATCGCCGCGATGATCCTCGTACACGTTACCGAGGTCGGTCACGTCTTGCCGGCGCCTGCGCGGCGCACGGTGCGGACTGACCGCAGACAGGAACTTCAGCACGATGAGCACCTCGGTGCGCGGCACCTTCCAGTCCCCGACCGTTCGCAGCTGCCTGAGCGCTACCTGGAACAGCGGATGATTGTTCGAGCGGATCAGATCGACATCGATCGCCTTGAGCTGGATCGCAGCGCCGATGTCGGTCTCCCCCAGCTCCCCGAACTCCTTCGCCAGCCCGCGGACCACGCTCGCGAGCCGGGACGCCTCGACGATGAAGTCGAAGTCCGCCGTGGCGCGCGGCTCGGTGAGCAGGCCGATCGCGTGCGCGCCGACCAGCGCCCAGCGCGCGCGGCACGCCTCGAAGACCTCGACGACCCGGGTGATGTCCGCCTCGCTCATCGTCCTGCCTGCTCGCGCTGCGCCGTCCCGGCGGCCGAACAGCGCCCGGTGGGTCGCGAGGATCCGCATCGAGCGCCGGATCGGCTCGGGAATTCCGGCGGGCGACATCTCCGTAGCATATCACCGACGGCGGCATCTGCCTGCCGCGGACAAGATCTGCGACGGCCGCGTCGATCTCGAGAGCGTCGATCTCGGGCTTGTCGCGACGCTGCGACGTACCGGCCGGGCGATGGATCCGGCTCTGCAGCGCGGTGATTCCCAGTTCCACCGCGTCACCGGCGCGGGGACGCGCGGCAAGAACAGGCACCCACGTGGGGGCGAGCGGGGTCTGCGACCGGTCTGACGAGCCGGCGCTTCCCCGTACCGAGACTCCAGTGCCCCCAAGCTCCGGCAGCTCGGCGACGCACGGCGCCCGCGACTGCTGCCGGGTCCGCGATGTACCGCAATGGGCTCCTCCGTCGACCTGGCGCACGGGAGTTGCAGTTCCAGGGCTTGCGCCTGCCGCAGCGCTCGGCAGCCTGGCTCGCCTGTCATACCCCCGGGCTACGCTCTCGGCGTGGGCGATGCTCAGCTCGATCTGTTCGGCGATCGCCATCTTCAGCTGGAGGGTGCGCGCCGCGCGCTCACCGAGGGCCGCGCCGTGGAGGCCTCGCGCGAGCTCGCTCACCTCCGCATCCACTACCCCGGCGATCCGGGCATCGCCGCCGAGCTCGATCTCGCCCAGACCCTCGAGCAGCAGCTCACCGAGATCGACGCCGCGCCGCCCGCCCGGCGCCCGGCCTTGCTGGTCGCCGCCGCGCGCGGCGCCACCGCGGGCGTCCGCACCCTGCTGCTGCGGCGCGCCGCCGCCGAACTGATGCGCGACGCGCCGACCGCGCTGGTCGACGGCCGGCCGGCCAGCGCGCTCCTGCTCGAGGCCGGCGACCTCCACGCCGCGCGCCAGGCCGCCAAGGCCGCCGCCGCCCACAGCTCGCGCGCCCGGTTCCTCGCTTACCTCGCCGATGTCGAGCATCGGCTCGATTCCCCGAGCAGCGCCCGCGAGCGCTACCGCGAGGCGCTGGTGCTCGACCCGCACGACGTCGACTGGGACGAGCTCGCCGACGAGGAGGTGCGGTCGCTGCCGGACATCGCGCGGACCGAGCTCGAGCTCGATCATGGCGTGGCGTGGGCGGCGCCGGTCGGCGTCGTGCTGGGCGTGCTGCCGCCCGGCGAGCCCCCGCCGCTGCCGTGCGACGCCCCTCCGGATCGCCCGCCCCCGTCGGAGCTCGCGCAAGCGCGCCGCTTCCTCGCCGCGCTGATCAAGTCCATGCACGAGCCCGGCGCCCGGGCGATCGACGCGCGCCGCGAGATGCGGGCGCTGGCGCCGCGGCTCCTCGCCGCCTACCTGGAGCGCCGCGGAGCCCGCGGCCACCCGTTGAACGGCCAGGGATGAGGCCGCAGCGTCAGTGGTACTCTTGCAGTCATGGACATCCGCGAGCTCACCGTCTCGGAGGTTGCCGCGCGGCTCGGCCAGCCCGGCTTCTTCGTGGTCGACAACAACGGCCAGGGCCGCTGGAACCGCGGCGATGTCCCCGGCGCGAAGAACCTCAACGCGCACACGTACACCGCCGGCGACCTGCCGGCCGACAGGTCCGCGACGCTGATGTTCTATTGCTCCGGCCCTGGCTGACACGCCTGCCACGCGGGCGCCGGGCGCGCCCAGGAGCTCGGCTACGCCGACGTCTACGTGATGCCCGATGGGATCGCGGGATGGGAGAAGGCGGGGCTTCCGACCGAGACCGGATAGCAACCGCGGCAAGCGCTCGGTGCGGAGCGCGTCCCGACGCCGGAAGCCGAGGTGGACGCGCAAGACTCCGTCACGTGCGCGCACCGCGATCGCGTCGGGTGGATCTCAGTGCTTCGGCTGGCCGGGCAGCGTCAGCCCGCGGTACTCCAGCAGCGGCTTGATGTCCGGGGGGTGGCCGTAGAACTCCTCGAACAGCACGCTCGGCTCCTTGGTGCGCCCGCGCGACAGGATCCTCGCGCGGAACGTATCGCCCGCCGCCCGCGACAGCCCGCCATGGGCATGGAACCACGCGCCGGCGTCGCGCGCGAGCACCTCGCTCCAGATGTACGCGTAGTAGCCGGCCTCGTAGCCGCCGGCGAACACGTGCGAGAAGTACGTGGTGTGGTAGCGCGGCGGCACCGGTGGGTACGCGACGCGGTGACGGGCGAGCGCGGCGTCCTCGAACGCCATCACCCGCGCGGCGGGCGGCACGCTCGCGAGCGGGATCTGGTGCCACGACTGATCGACCAGCGACGCCGCGAGGTACTCCAGCGTGGCGTAGCCCTGCCCGTAGTCCTTGGCCGCGAGGATCTTGTCGAGCAGCGCCCTGGGCAGCGGCTCGCCGGTCTGGTAGTGCTTCGCGAAGTGCGCGAGCACGGCCGGCTCGCGCGACCACATCTCGTTGAACTGCGACGGAAACTCGGCGAAGTCGGGCGGGACGCCGGCGCCGGACAGCAGCGGGTACTTCACCGCCGACAGCAGGCCGTGCAGCCCGTGCCCGAACTCGTGGAACATCCCGGTCACGTCGTCGAACGTCAGCAGCGCGGGCGCGCCGGGCGCCGGCCTGGGCACGTTCAGGTTGTTGATCACCACCGGCTTGTCGCCGAGCAGCGTCGACTGATCGACGAACGTGTCCATCCACGCGCCGCCCTGCTTGCTGTCGCGCTTGAAGTAGTCGAGCAGCAGCAGGCCGATCGTCGAGCCGTCCGCATCGCGGACCTCGAACACCCGGACGTCGGGTTGATAGACCGGCAGATCGTGGCGCTCGGTGAATGTGATCCCGTACAGCTCGTGCGCCGCGAAGAACACGCCGTCCTGGAGCACGCGGTTCATCTCGAAGTACGGCTTGACCTGCGCGTCGTCGAAGCTGAACCGCACCTTGCGGACCTGCTGGGCGTAGAACGCCCAGTCCCACGGCGCGAGCGTGAACGGTGAGCTGTGCGCCGCCCTGGCATCCGCGCGGATCTGGGCCTGGATGCCGGCCGCCTCCTCGCGCGCCTTGGTCAGCGCCACCGGGGCGAGCTGATCGAGGATCCGGTTGACCGCGGCCGGCGTCCCCGCGGTCTTCTCCGACAGCGCGTAGGCCGCGAAGTTCGGGTACCCCAGCAGCGCCGCCTTCTTCGCGCGCAGCTCGACGATCCGCGACACCACGCCGGTGTTGTCGGTGGCACCGCCGCGGCCCCGCATCACCGACGCGCGGAACACGCGCTCGCGCAGCGCGCGGTTCTTCATCTGGGCGAGCGGCGGCTGGATCGTCGTGTTCTGCAGCCCGATCACCCACTGGCCGTCCAGCCCGCGCGCCTTCGCCGCCTCGGCGGCCGCCCCGATCTGCTCCTGCGACAGCCCGTCGAGCTGGTGGACGTCGTCGACCACGACCGCGCCGTCCTTGGTCGCCGCGAGCACGTTCTGGCGGAACCGGGTCGACAGCGACGACAGCTCCTCGTTGAGCTTCTTCAGCGTCGCCTTGTCGGCCTCGGACAGCCGCGCGCCGGCGCGCACGAACGTGTCTTCGTAGCGCTCGACCAGCTGCGCCGACTCGGGATCGAGCCCGAGCTCGCCGCGGCGCTGGTACACCGCGTCGACCCGGGCGAACAGCGCGGCGTCGAGCAGGATCGCGTCCTGGTGCGCCGCCAGCTTCGGCGCCATCTCGGCCTCGACCTTCTCCATCGCGTCGTCGGTGTTCGACGCGTTGAGGTTGCTGAACGCCTTCTGGACCCGGGTCAGCGTCCGCCCGGTGCGCTCCAGCGCCACGATCGTGTTGTCGAACGTCGGCGGATCGGAGTCGCGCGCGATCGTATCGCTCTCCTTGCGCTGCTCGGCCATCCCCGCCTCGAACGCCGGCGCGTAGTCGGCGTCCTTGATCTTGTCGAACGGCGGGAGGTGAAACGGCAGCGCCGATGGCTGGAGGAACGGGTTGACCTCGGGGGCCGGCGGGCTCGGCGGGGCCGGCGGCGGCGGGGCCGGTGGCGGTGCAGCGGGAGCCACGGCGACGGCCGGTGGCGCGGTGGCGGCCGCGGGCGCCTGGGCTCCGGAGCCGCAGGCAGCGAGACCTAGCGCAAGGAGGACGAGCGAGCTGGCGCGAGTTTGGTACATGTCGGTCGGTTCCTTGGTCGAAGAGGAGGCTTCGCGTTCTCCGGTCACCGGACAGCCAGATCGCAATGGGTGTCCGCAAACAGAGCACACAGTGCTGGGATCCGCACGGGCCAGCCTCGTGTTTCACGTAGCCTGGCCGCGGTGCGGAAGCGATGAATCGCGGTTGCTCGCCACGCTACTCGCGGTCCCTGTCCTCATGGATGCCGTGCTGCTCCGCAGCGGCCTGGCCGCGCCGCGGCTTCGAATCGAGCCCGGCCCGGCTGCGGCGCCCGGTCGGTTACGTCGGGCACGCGCCGCCCTCCTCCGGGCGCGTCGGTCGCGTTGCATCCCCCGCTGTCACAGGCGCGGTATGCCGACCGTGGCCCAGAACCGATCCGAAGTGCGGCCTTCAAAGCCAAGCGTCAAGATGGCCCGACCTACGCTCGCGCCGAGCTCACTCGCACCAGCGGCAGTGACAGAGAGACCGCGCCGCCTGACCCCGGCCGCTTGCTCGGCCTCGATCGCGCCCCCGAGGTGAAGACCCTGCGCCGCAAGCCGACGCACCTGGCTGGGTTCGGGGGCGCCACCGACGTCGTCGGTTCCGAGGCTGGCGGCCGCCTTGCCCGCCGAGTCGGCAACGAAGCCGAAGAAGAGGTGCCGGAACTCGTACGATACTTGGTACATCGGGTACGTGGCGCCGTCGGGGCGCAGGACGAGGGGCTCTGGGGTGACCGCGGCTCCGACGCAAGTCGGACTTTGAGGACCCGACGGATCTGTCGGGCCAGCCCGTCTCGGAAAGGAACCAATCGAGTCTTGCGCGGAGGCTCTGTCTCGTGCAAAGGCGCAGCCGATCTTCCATCGCCAGCGGAACCACCAGGCGATCCGGATTCCCCAATTCGACAGATTTCTTCGTAACCGCATGACTCCGCGACATCAGATCACTTCATCAGATCCGTAACGAACCCTGGCGCTCGCAAGGACGCGGTCGGCGAGCAGACTGTATGATCCCGGCATGGTATCCACCCCGTCACCGCTGGCGCCGGGTGCGCCACATGTCTCCCGCCTCGACGTGTACCAGCCCGGCGCTCCGATCGACGAGCTCAAGCGCGAGCTCGGGACCCGCGACCTGATCGAGCTGGCCTCCAACGAGAATCCGCTCGGGCCGTCCCCCAGGGCCATCGCGGCGCTGCCGACGGCGATCGAGCGGTTGCATCGCTATCCCGATGCCGGGGGCCTGGAGCTGCGGCGTGCGCTCGCGGACCGGCTGGAGTGCGAACCCGACGAGATCGCGCTGGGCAATGGATCGAACGATCTGCTGTATCAGCTGGTCATCGCGACCTGTGCGCCGGCGGACGAGGTGCTGTCACACGCGGCCGCGTTCCTGTCGTATCGGTTGTCGGCGCAGGTGCAGGACCGGCGCTTCGTCGCGGCGGCCACGACGGCCGATCTCGCGTGCGATGTCGACGCGCTGATCGCCGCGATCACGCCGCACACCAAGCTCGTGTTTGTGGGAACGCCGAACAACCCGACCGGCTCGGTGATCAGCCGCGCCGGCGTGGACCGGCTGCTTGCGGCGCTGCCTGCGCGTGCGCTGCTCGTGCTCGACGAAGCATACGCCGAGTACGCCGCCGCATGGCCGGAGGTCGATCACGTCGATGGACTCGCCGTCCGGCGCCGCGATCCACGCGTGATCGTCCTGCGCACGTTCTCGAAGATCTACGGGCTCGCCGGGCTGCGCGTGGGGTTCGCGGTCGCAGCCCCGGCGGTGATCGACGCGCTGGGCCGGGTCGGTCGGACGTTCCACGTCGGCAGCCTCGCGCTGGCGGGCGCGCTGGCGGCGCTCGACGATGCCGAGCACGTCCTACGCAGCGCACGCCACGCCCGCCGCGCGATCGAGCGCTACCTCGCGGGGATCCGCGGTCCGGGGGTGCGGGTCTATCCATCGCTAGGGAACTTCGTGCTCGTCGATTGCGCACGCCCCTCGCTGCCGGTCGCCGGCCGGCTGATGAAGCAGGGCGTGATGGTGCGGCCGATGGCCGCCTGGGGGCTGCCCGATCACATCCGGATCTCGGTCGCGCGCGACGACGACATGCCGCGCGTGCTCGGCGCGCTCGGCCAGGTGCTCGGCGAGGTCCCGACATGACCGACGCTGCCCGGAGCCACGCAACGGCGAGGTTCCGACCTGTCCATCCCGATGCCGGCGGACGCCGGCGCCGGCCTGCGCCGTGACCGCGTCCCGGGACGCAATCGGATCAGGCTCGCGAGGACCGGCGCGCGCGCCGCTGCGACCGGCTGGGGCGGCGCACGGCCGTGCGGTAGGCCCGGAGCCGACCGTTGCTGGCTTGCGACCAGCCCACGCCAGGCGTGAAGACGTCGACGTAGCCGCCCGCGATCACCTGCCCTGGATACCGGAGCAGGCCCAGGAAGTCGTACTTCACATGCGGATAGAGGAGCGGCTGATAGTACGCTGGGGTGACGAAGTTGCTGACCGGCACCCAGCGGCCGCGCACCGCGACCGGATACCAGCTCGCCTCGACCGGGTCGGCTGGTTCGCAGGCAACCAGCCGGCCGAACGGCTCGGCGATCACCTTGTCGAGCCCCGGATCGACGAGGGTCTCGATGATCTCGTGAGTCTCGACCAGGCCGCGCATCGCCGGGTCCTCCAGGAACGGGAACACGTGCATCATCGGCTGTCCGCTCGGCGTGCGGCCGTGATAGCCGAGGGCGTCCGCCGGACCGGAGCCCGTCAGGTAGGCGAGCACCCACTCATGCGGAAGGACGTCGTCGGGGTTGCTCGCCACCCGCACCGTCGCGGCGACGCCGTAACCGTAGGGCACTGGGAGGGCGAGATCGCGATGGGTCTGGAGCGTCGCCGCGTCGGCCACTGCCCACAACACCGATGGATCCAGGCCACAGTCATAGTCGACAAGAACCACGCTTGCGTGCATGCAGGCCCAAAGCTGCCCGAATCGCTCGGGCAATACAATGCCACCGGTTGCGGCAGCCCATGCCAGCACCTCGCGAGAGGATCCCAATACGTAAGATGACTACAAATAGCAATGACTGGAGCTCATCAGATCTGGAATAGGACTTTTGAGGGAGCGACGCCCCTCGGCAAGTCCGGACGCCGTCGAGCCGGAGCCCGGCCGGCGGCCCGCGCGCGAGGCGGCGGCGTTCACGCCCGGCCGCCGCCTCGCGGCCGAGGGAGCGGCAGCACGCCGAGGCAGCACGCCGAGACGACGGCGGATCGGTGAGCCTGCTCGGCGCTCGTCTTTGGCATCCCGCCGTGGCAGTGTAAGGTACCGGGCTGCACGCCTTCGGTTCGGACGCTGCCATGAACGCTCAGCACTCGACTGCTCATGGGGTCATGATCCAGGACCCGCGGCCCGAGGCGCCCGTGCGGCTGTTCTGCTTTCCTAATGCGGGCGGGGGCCCATCGATCTATCACAGCTGGGCGAAGCTGGCGCCGGCCGGCGTGGAGCTCTGCGCCGTGCAACCGCCGGGGCGCGAAGGGCGATTCCGCGAGCCGCCATTCCGCTCGATGGAGCCGCTGCTCCAGCACCTCGAGCTCTGTCTGCTGCCGTATCTGGATCGTCCGTTCGCGTTCTTCGGCCACAGTATGGGGGCGCTGGTCGGGTTCGAGCTGGCGCGGCGGCTCGCGCTGCGCGGGCTGCCGGTTCCCTGCCACGTGTTCGTTTCGGCGAACCGCGCTCCGCACCTGGCCGACACGGCGAGGACCTACAACCTGCCGGATCAGCGGCTCATCGAGATCCTGCGGCGGGGACAAGGCACCCCCGCGGAGCTCCTGGCCAGCTCCGAGGCGCTCTTGCTGTTCCTGCCGTGCTTGCGTGCCGACCTCGAGGTCATCGAGACCCACATCCACGTCAAGGGCGAGCCGCTCGCGTGCCCGATCTCCGCTTTCGGCGGCTTGCACGATCCGCGCGTACTCCCGTATCACCTCACTGCCTGGGAGCGTTATACGCGGGGCCGGTTCAAGCTGCGCATGCGCCCCGGCGGTCATTTTTTTCTGCAGCACGAGCGCGACGCGATCCTCGCGGCGGTGTGGCAGGAGCTTCAGGCGGTGCTGGCGCCGTGATCCGCGTGAGCTCGACGCGCGCGTGGCCATCGCGGTGCCGGCGCGGCCGTTCGTGGACGTCGCGGCCTTGAGTTGATCGGAGCCGCGTGCTATGTGAGGCCCGGTAGTTGCTGTGTCGGTTTGGTGTCCTCTCGCGAGGAGTCGAAGTGACTGTCGACCGCGATGTCGAGATATTGCTGAGCAGCCTCGGCGACCCGGACGCCTTGCAGGAGAGCTGCTTGCTGAACCGGGCGATCCGGCCGAACGAGGGCTGCGAGTACGGCCGGATCCACGGATTCGAGCGAATCCGGACGGTGCGTGACTATCAGCAGTGTGTTCCCATCGTCACGTATGACGATCTGCAGGCGCGGATCGCACGGATCGCGGCCGGGGAGGCGAACGTCCTCACCTGCGAGCCCGTCCGCCGGTTCTTCGCGACGAGTGGTTCCACGGGCGCAGCCAAGGCCGTGCCGGTCACGTCGAGCCTCATCGCCGACAAGGCGCGCGCCTTCGGCGTGTACTGGGCGCTGCTGTTCCGCGATCACTCCGGAGCGGAGAGCGGCAAGGTGGTCGGCAACTTCTCCGACAGCGTAGGGGCCGGCAAGGTTGCCTGCGGGCTCCCGCTCACTTCGGAGGGCGCTTACTGGAACGCCGTGGGCGGTGCGACGCAGAAGCGAGGCCGCTCCCCCGTGCCTCCATGCGTCAGCCGGATTGCAGATTCCGACAGCCGTTATTACACGGTGGCGCGCATCCTCCTCGAGGAGGATGTCTCCTTGTTGATGGCGCTGAACCCGAGCACGCTGCTGCTGCTGTTTCGCAAGATGGGCGCGTTCGCCGGCGATCTCATCCGGGATGTCGAGCGAGGTGGAATCCGGAGCGATCTCCAGATCGGCCCGGAGGTGCGAGACTATGTAGCTTCGCGCTACCGGGGAAATCCCGGCCGTGCGAGCCAGCTGCGCGCGCTGCTCAGGCCGGTGGATCCGGTCCTCGCCGCGCACGAGGTGTGGCCGACGCTCCAGCTCGTGGTGTCGTGGCGGAGCCCGATGCAGCAACCGTACCTGCGCCTGCTCGCGCCGCACCTTGCGTCGCTCCCGCAGCGCGACTACATCCTCATGGCGTCGGAAGGCGTCATCGCGATCCCGACGGTCGATCACGCGAGCGGCGGTGTGCTCGCGACGCCGTTTCACTTCTATGAATTCATCCCCGAGGCGGAGGCGGAGTCGCCCAGCCCCCGGGTGTTGCTCGCGAGCCAGCTCGAGGCAGGGCAAAACTACGTCGTGCTGTTGACCACCAGCGCGGGCCTCTACCGCTACAACATCGGCGACGTGGTTCGCGTCACGGGCAGGATGGAGCGAACGCCGGTCGTGGAATTCCTGCACCGGATCGGATCGACCTGCTCGATCACCGGGGAGAAGCTGACCGAGGAGCAGGTGACCCAGACCGTGAGCGCGGTCGCCTCCCGGTTCGAACTCGCGATCGAGGACTTCACGCTTCACCCCGCGCTGGAAGGATTTCCGCATTATGTCTTGCTGATCGAGTCTGCCACCTTGCCGGCGGCTCCGAACTTGCGTGCGTTCCTGCAGACGTTCGATCGGGAGCTCGCCGAGCGCAATATCGAGTACAGCGCCAAGAGAACATCGGAACGGCTCGGGCCGCCGGAACTGTGGATTGCCGAGAAGGGCTCCTATGAGCGGCGGCGCAAGCGCCGGATCGCATCGGGGGCGAACGATGGTCAGCTCAAGCCAACCCACCTCACGCGCGACTCACGTTTTTCCGCCGAGTTCGCGATCAGCGCGCGGATCGCAGCGAGCTGATGGAGACAAAGTGCGGCGAGAATGCACACGCCCGACGACGGCCAGATGTAAGCTCCGCAACGGAGGTTACTCGCCGGCGATGGTTGGACCGGCGAGCTTGCCGGGATGGGGATCCTGTAGTACATCCACCGAAAATTCGAGGGCGAGTATGGAGCTTACCGGGAAACAGTCCCCGCTCAAGCCAAAGATCACATTCGGCAAGTTCGCCAACGTCGACATGCGGGTCGCGAAGGTGGTCAGCGCGTCGATGGCGGAAGGGACGAAGAACCCATGCCGGGTGTTCGAGCTCGACGTGGGGCACCTGGGCACGCTGCGTTCGATCGGGCAGTTTGCCTTGGTGCCCGAGGACCAGCTCGTGGGGCGCAAGGTGATCATCTGCTGCAATCTTGGAACGCGGCAGATGGGCCCGTACGAGTCCGAGGCGCTGGTGCTCGGCGTGCCGCACCCGAAGAGCCCACCCGACCAGGAACAGGCCACACCGCTCTACGTGGACGACGACGTCCAGTGTGGCGACTCGGTCTTCTGAGCGTGCGAGCTCGATGACCATTACCCCGGGAGTGCCGGTGTCCTCTACATCTACATCCACCACCACCACTGTCGCTGCGGACGAGATCTTCGGCTTCGCGGCGGCCTTGCGCGCCGCGCAGGCGTCGCTCGACGAGAGCAGTCGGCTGCTGCGTGACTACGACGAGTCGAGAGTTCCCTCGGCCCAGACGCCGCTCTGCTTCGATTCCAAGAAGCTCTCGGTGCTGGCATACAAGAGCGCCATCGAGCGGGTCAGGGAGCGATTCTGGACGACGACCTTCCTCGCCTCTGGCTTCTGGTCGGACACCGACACCGACATCCTCGGCGCGAACATGCGCATGCTGGCCAGCGGCAAGCAGACCGGAGCGCAGGTGCGACGCCTGTTTCTCCTCGCCATCCCTCCCGGAGAGGAGATCCAGCGCCTCCAGGACGAGCGCATGGTGCTCCGCAAATGCCAGGATCTGGAGGGGTTGTCGCGCTTCGATCGGCGGATCGCCAGCCTCTCGGAGAACATGTTGCGCCTGCTCCAGCACGGGTGTGACGTCCGGGTGGTCCACGATCTGGACAGCCTCCACCTGGATCTGCCGGCAGAGCTGTGCATCGACCCGTACGACACCGAGCTCGCGATCTACGACGACTGGCGGTTCGATCTGTTCGAGGGCGGACGGTCGGGGGCCATCGAGAGCGTGCGCGGCTACACGCCGGTCATGGCGCAATTCGAAGCGTATCGCCGCATGGTAGTCGGTTATTTCGAGAAGCTGTGGGAGAAGGCACGGCCGATGGAGGACTTCATCGCTCGGCTGCAGAAGGCGGTGGATTACTCCTCCACGCGGATCGATTACGGCACGAGCTGGCTGGCCCGCTACGATCACGCGCTCCCGCGCGAGGACGAGGCGCTCAAGATCGAGGAGCTGAGCAGCGTGCGGCTCGATCTGGTGCGCGTCGAGCGCTGGGGCCGCATCCATCGGTTCCTCGACGTCGGGACCTGCACGGGGCGCTACCCCATCTCGCTGCGCGACGCCGTTCGGCCGGATGGCCTCATCGTGGGCGTCGACAACGACGTCGATTGCGTGCGGTTCACCCAGGACAAGGTTCGCGGGACATGTGAGAACGATCGCCGATTCCAGATCGAGCGGCACGATTTCTGTGCTCCCGAGCAGCTGTCCGTCCAATCGTTCGACCTCATCACCTGCATGCTGGGTACGATCTGTCACTTCGAGTGGCAGAGCGGTGGCGGCCCGTACGAAGATGCCTTACAGCGCGCCCTGGAGAAGTTTGCTCACTTGCTCGTCAAGGACGGCCTGTTCTTCTTCAGCGTCTGGACCGACGGGGCCTGCCGGGATCTGCGATTCTTGAGCATCTACACCGAAGAGGACAAGCGGCGGTTAGCCCGGGCTCCCATCCCGCGAAACGAGCTGAGGAGAAGATTGGAAGCGGTCGGCTTTCGAGTATCGATCCCGATTCCCTTGCAGGACCGAATGGAATTGTATAGATGTGAGCGAATGTAGTGACGCCCATCGCGTCACCCAAAATCGGCATGGAACATGCTCCCAAACGTGGTCCAGGGACTCCTGGTAGAACCGCCAAGGAGCCCGACCCTCCTGGAATCATCGCGAAACGGAAAACTATGCCTGAGCAGAGTGACCCCAAGAAGAACGAGCCATCCCAGGCAGCGGCGCTCGCTGCGAGCGCCCAGTCCGCAGCCGGTACGAAATCCGCTGGTGCGGCTCGCTTCCTGGAAGCATTCAATAACTACCTTCGTCGCCTCGGCGAGGCATGGGAGGCTGCCCGGCAGGGAGCCAAGGACTCCCATGGCAAGCACGACACCGCCCAGCGGGCCTTGCGCGCCGAGACCGAGAAGCTCTACATCGAGCCGTCGCGGCGGTACGCCGAGGAGATGCGGGATGCCTGGCGCGGGCCGGTGGAAGATCGCCACCGCGCGGTCATGGACGTCCATCACCGTTTCCAGAGCACCGTGCACGACGCGATGACATCCGCCGTCCAGCGCGCGCAGACGGTTCATGGCGAGCTCCAGCAGGCCACCTCGGCCGCACGAGATGCCTACACGGAGAGCTGCCGGTCGGCGTTCAAGAGCTTCCTGGGCGATCTGAAGCATGCCTGGCACTCGGTGGACGTTGGCCAGCTGGATCTCGCGACCCTGGCGGACATCCAGCGGATCACGAACCAGGCCGCTCACTGCGCCTGGCACACCGGCGTGACCTGAGCGCTCCACCTCACGGAGGCTCGCCGCGGACGATGTGGGGCGACACGGATGGACATGGATGAGTGACAACGGGTGACACGGACGGCGACCCATGGACGGATAGGATCATGGCGGCAGGGTGCCGGCTTTGCCACGTAGTGCTTTGATCACGCTCGTGGTAGGGCTAGGCGCTGGGCGGCCAAGGACCGTCGAACCTTCGGAGATCCAGATGAGCGACATTTCCAGGCGCATCGCCAACCTCTCTCCAGAGCAGCGAGCGCTGTTACAGAAGAAGCTCAAGCAGAAGGCGGAAGTTCGCTCCGAACCTCAGCAGCAGAAGCTGGCCCCGCGCAGCCCCGCGCAGCCCGTGCCTCTGTCGTTCGGGCAGGAGCGGATATGGTTCGTCGACCAGCTGCAGGCGGGCAGCCCTGCGTACAACATGCCCGTGATCTTTCCGCTGCGAGGCGCGGTGAGCGTCCCGGTGCTGGAAGAATGCCTCACGGAGGTCGTCCGCCGGCACGAGGTCCTGAGAACGACGTTCGCGATGCGCGATGGGCTGCCCATGCAGGTCATCGATGCGCCCGGGCGGTTTCACCTGGCCATCGTCGAGATCCACCAGACCGGCGCCGCGCGCGACGCAGAGCTGGCGCGGGTGCTCGCGACCGAGGTCCAGCGCCCCTTCGATCTGGCGAGCGGGCCGCTCGTGCGCGCGACGCTGGTGCGCCTGGGGCAGCCCGGGCAGCCGGGACAGAGCGAGCACCTGTTCGTGTGCGTCATGCACCACATCATCTCGGATGCATGGTCGCTCTCGGTCTTCGTGCGCGAGCTCGGTGTGCTGTACGAGGCGTTCTCCACCGGCAAGCCATCACCGCTGCCCGAGCTCGCCATCCAGTATGGCGACTTCGCGATCTGGCAGCGCGAGACGCTGAAGGGCCAGCGGCTCGCCGATCTGCTGTCGTACTGGACGGCGAAGCTGAAGGGCGCGCCGCTGGTGCTCAAGCTGCCGACCGATCGTCCGCGCTCCGGTTCGCACAGCCAGCAGGGCGCCGTGCACAGCTTCACGCTGCCGGCCGAGCTGTGCACCCCGCTGCGGGCGCTCAGCGAACGCACGCATACCACGATGTTCATGACCACGCTGGCGGCGTTCAACGTCCTGCTGGCGATGTACACGGCGGCGGACGACATCGTCGTCGGGACGCCGATCGCGAACCGCGGCCGGGCCGAGCTCGAGGCGCTGATCGGCTTCTTTCTCAACACGCTGCCGCTCCGCACCCGGTTCACCGGCGATCCGACGTTCGTCGAGCTCCTGGAGCAGGTGCGGCAGGATACGCTCGACGCCTACGCCCACCAGGATCTCCCGTTCGAGATGCTGGTCGGGGCGATCAGGCCCGAGCGCAGCCTGAGCGTCCATCCGATCTTCCAGGTCATGTTCGTGATGCAGAGCGCCTTCCCCTCGGGCGCGGGCGCGGGCGGGGCGGACAGCTCGGCGGGGCTCGATCAGGCGGCGGTGGCAACCGGCAAGTCGCGCTTCGATCTGGCGCTGTCGCTGGTCGAAGCGGAGCACAGCATCTCGGGCTCGATCGAGTACAGCACCGATCTGTTCGATGCCAGCACCATGCAGCGCATGGCCGAGCACTTCACGACGCTCCTGGCCGACGTCACCCGCAACCCCGAGCAGCGGCTCTCGGAGCTCTCGATCTTGCCTGTGAGCGAGCAGGAGACGCTGCGCCGGTGGAACGCCACCGCCGCGGATCTGGGGGCGATCGAGTGCATTCACCACCTGCTCGAGCGGCAAGCGGTGACGACTCCCGACGCCATCGCCGTGGACTTCGATCGCAGCACGCTGAGCTATCAGGCACTGAACGCCCGCGCCAACCAGGTCGCGCACCACCTGCGGGCCCTGGGCGTCGGGCCGGAGACAGTGGTGGGCCTGTTCACCGAGCGCTCCCTCGAGATGATGGTGGGGTTGTTCGGGATCCTCAAGGCGGGCGGGGCCTACCTGCCGCTCGACCCGACGTACCCGACCGATCGCCTGCAGTTCATGCTGGCCGACACCGGCGTGCAGATCGTGCTGACGCACGAGCGTTGCGCCGACCGGTTGCCCCGGAGCGACGCACGGGCGCTGTACCTCGACCGCGACCGCGACGTCATGGCCCGGCACCCCGAGGACAACCCGCACAGCGGCGTGGGTCCCGATCACCCGGCCTACGTGATCTACACGTCGGGCTCGTCGGGGCGTCCCAAGGGCGTGGTGGTGCTTCACCGCGGCGTGTGCAACGCGACCGAGGTCGAGTACCGGCTGTACCGGACCCGGCCCGGGGATCGCGTCCTGCAGTTCGCGTCGCTCAACTTCGATGCGTCGATGTTCGAGATCGTGGTGTGCGTGCGGGGCGGCTCGACGCTCCAGCTGGTCACCAGCGAGCTGATCCGCTCGGGGCAGGATCTGGTGCGGTTCCTCGAGGAGCGCGAGGTCACTGTGCTCGCGATCCCGCCGAGCGCGCTGGCCACGCTGCCGGTGACCAGGTCGCCGGCGCTGCGTTTGATCCTCGTCATGGGCGAGGATTGTCCGACCGAGCTGGTGGCGCGCTGGCGGCACGTGCCCGAGTTCTTCAACGCCTATGGGCCCACCGAGGCGTCGATGTGGATGGTCGGGACGTTCCTGCATCCGGATCGCCCCGTGACGATCGGCCGGCCGATCGCCAACACGCGCGTCTACCTCCTGGACAAGCATCTGCGCCAGGTGCCGATCGGCATCCCCGGGGAGCTGTTCATCGGTGGCGTGTGCGTCACGCGCGGTTACCTGAAGCGGCCCGATCTCACCGCGGAGCGCTTCCTGCCCGATCCGTTCAGCGACGAGGCCGGGGCGCGCATGTACCGCACGGGCGATCTCTCGGTGTACACGCCCACGGGCGAGATCCAGTTCCTCGGCCGGCTCGACAACCAGGTGAAGATCCGGGCGTTCCGCATCGAGCTGGGCGAGATCGAGACCGCGCTCGCCAAGCACCCCGGCGTCAAAGCGGCGGTGGTGATCGTGCGCGATGATCTGCCGTCGGGCCGCGGGCTGGTCGGCTACATCGTCCCGTCCCAGGCGCCCGCTCCGAGCACCAGCGAGCTGCGCAGGTTCCTCCTCGAGAAGCTCCCCGACTACATGGTCCCGGCGGCGTTCGTCATGCTCGATGCCTTCCCGCTGAGCCAGGCCGGCAAGGCGGACCGGCGCGCCCTGCCGGCGCCGCGGTGGGACCGCCCCGAGCTCGACGCCTCGTTCCTCGCGCCGAGCACCTCCGTGGAGAAGGTGATCAGCGACATCTGGGCCTCCGTGCTGGCGATCCCGCAGGTCGGCATCCACGACAACTTCTTCGAGCTGGGAGGGCACTCACTGCTCGCCACGCAGATCATCTCCCGGATGCGGGAGGTGTTTCGGCTCGATCTGCCGATCCGCTACATCTTCGAGCACCCCACGATCGCCGGCCTGAGCTCGCTCGTCGAGACCGAGCTCGCCAGGCTCGGGACGAGCTTTCACGCGCGCGCCGCCCCGGCGCCCACCGCCGCGCCGCCCCGGCAGGACGCGACGGAGTCCACGCAGCATCCGCTGTCGTTCGCACAGGAACGGCTGTGGTTCCTGCGCCAGCTCAACCCCGACGATCTGTCCTACAACCTGCCGATCGAGTACCCGCTCGGCAGCGTCGAGCCGGAGCGGCTGAGGGCCTGCCTCAACGAGATCGTCCGCCGGCATGAGGTCCTGCGCACCACGTTCCACATCGCGCGGGGGCGCCCGGTCCAGCGCGTCGCCCCGGCGCTCGAGCTCGCGCTGCCGGTGGTCGACCTGCACGCCGAGAGCGAGGACGGCCGGCAGGCCCGGCGCAAGCAGGTGTTCGCCGCCGAGGCCCGCCGCCCGTTCGATCTCACGGCCGGACCGCTGCTCCGTGCCACGCTGCTCATCTTGAGCGACACGGCCTGCTCGCTCCTGGTCGTGATGGATCACATCGTCTCCGACGGGTGGTCGCTCGGGCTCCTGTTCCAGGAGCTCGCGGCGCTGTACGACGCGTCGCTGCGCGGGGCGCCGTCACCGCTCCCGGCGCTGGCCATGCAGTATGGCGAGCACGCGGAGCGCCAGCGCGCGCGCCTGCAGGGCGACGTGCTCGCACAGAGCACGCAGTACTGGCGGAACAAGCTCGCCGGAGCGCCGCCGCGCATCGAGCTGCCCCTCGATCACCCCAGGAAACCCGCCACCCAGGACAGCGCCGGCGGGGCCGTGTTCTTCCGCTGGCCGGAGGACATCGCGGCCAAGCTGCGCGCGCTGAGCCAGACCGAGCAGATGACGGCGTTCATCGTGCAGCTCTCGCTGTTCCAGGCGTTCCTCTGGCGGCACACGTGCCAGGATACGATCGTCGTCGGCTCGCCGGTCACCAACCGCGGCCAGGCCGAGCTCGAGGCGATGATCGGGTTCTTCGTCAACATGCTGGTGCTGCGCGCCGACTTCTCGGAGCGCATGACGTTCCGCGAGCTGCTCCGGCAGATGCGCGAGACCGCGCTCGAAGCGTACTCGCACCAGGAGCTCCCGCTCGAGAAGCTGATCGAGGAGCTCCAGCCCGAGCGCGATCCCACCGTGAACCCGATCTTCCAGGTCATGTTCACGCACCGGAGCGTCACGCCGGCCAAGGATCAAGGCGCGATCCAGGCTGCGATGGCGACCCTGCGGAGCGCGCAGTTCGATCTGTCGCTCCACGTCCTGGACGATGGGGCTGCGATCGGCGGGTTCGCCGAGTACAAGAGTGCGCTGTTCGACCGTCCGACGATCGAGCGCCTGGTGGCGCGCCTGGAGCGCTTCGCGACGCAGCTCGTCGAGGACGTCGATCGGCCGATGGCCGAGATCGCGCTCTTGCCCGAGGCCGAGCAGCAGGCGCTCACAGCCTGGAATCAGACCGACAAGCCCTACGCCACCGAGACCTGCCTGCACGGCCACTTTCTGGCGCAGGTGGCGCGGACTCCCGACGCCGTTGCGGTCATCTTCGAGGACCACGAGATCACGTACGCGGAGCTCGCCCGGCGCGCCGGCTGCGTGGCGCGCCACCTACGCGGGCTCGGGATCCGCGAGGAGGGCCTGGTCGGGATCTTCCTGGAGCGGTCGATCGATCTCGTCACCGGGATCCTCGGCGCGCTCATGGCCGGTGGCGCCTACGTACCGCTGGACCCGGAGCTGCCCGACGAACGGCTCCTGCTGATGGTCAACGACGCCGGGCTGCCGGTGGTCCTCGCGGACGGCGGCGCGATGAGCCGGCTCGCTTCCTCGAAGGCCCGCCTGGTGAGCGTCGCCGATTGCCTCGCTGGGGATACCGGGCCGCGGGAGCCCCTGCCGGAGGTCGCGGAGCCGCGCAACGCGGCGTATGCCATATACACATCCGGATCGACGGGGATGCCCAAGGGGGCCATCAACACCCACGAGGCGGTCGTCAACCGGCTGCTCTGGATGCAAGACGCGTTCGGGCTGACGCCTGCCGATCGCGTGCTCCACAAGACGTCCATCGGGTTCGACGTGTCCGTGTGGGAGCTGCTGTGGCCGCTCCTCACCGGAGCGGCGCTGGTCATGGCGGCGCCGGGCCAGCACCGCGACGCGAGCTATCTGGCCGGCTCGATCGCTCGCCACCGGATCACCCACCTGCACTTCGTGCCGTCGATGCTCCAGGTGTTTCTCGACCACGCCGGCCCGCTGGCGCTGCCGAGCCTGCGGCGCGTCATCTGCAGCGGAGAGGAGCTCACGCCGGGCCTGCAGGATGCGTTCTTCCGGGGCATCGGCACGTGCGAGCTGCACAACCTGTATGGCCCCACGGAGGCGGCCATCGACGTCACGTGGTGGCCGTGCCGGACCGATCCGGCGCGCCATGCGGTGCCGATCGGCCACGCGATCGCGAACACGCGGATCCATGTCCTCGATCGCCAGCTGAACGAGGTGCCCATCGGGGTGACGGGCGAGATCTACATCGGCGGCATCGCGCCCGCCCGCGGGTACCTCCGCCGGCCCGCGTTGACCGCCGAGCGGTTCATCGCCGATCCCTTCAACGCCGCACCCGGGGCCCGGATGTACCGCACCGGCGACCTTGGGCGCCGGCTGGTGGGCGGAGAGATCGAGTACCAGGGGCGCATCGATCATCAGATCAAGATCCGCGGCGTGCGCATCGAACTCGGCGAGATCTCGGCGGTCATGCTCGACTTCCCCGGCATGCAAGCGGCCGTGGTCGTCCTCGACGGCGACAGGTCCGCGGCGGAGCGCCGGCTCGTGGCCTATTATGTCCGCCAGGCGGACCGCACGATCGACGAGCACGAGCTGCAACGCTGGCTGCGCCACAAGCTGCCGCTGCACATGGTCCCGGTGCTCTACGTCGAGCTCGAGGCGCTCCCGCTGACGCCGAACGGGAAGCTCGATCGCAAGGCGCTGCCACGGCCGCGCACGGGGCGGGAGCGTCAGGGGCAGGTCGCGGCACCGACCTGCCCGCTCGAGGAGCTGATCGTCGGGATCTGGGGCGAGGTGCTCCACGTCGATCGCGTGGAAGTGGAGGACAACTTCTTTCAGCTGGGCGGACACTCGCTGATCGCGGTGCAGGTGCTGTCGCGAATCCGCGATGCGCTCGACGTGGAGTTGCCGGTCTCTCGCTTGTTCAATGCGCCCACTCCCGCGCTCCTCGCGGCCGAGGTACTGCAGCTGTCAGGCGATCCGGAGGCCATCCAGGCACGCTCCGCCGAGTTCGTGCGGCGGTCGCGCTTGCCCGAAACCGAGTTTGCAGCAATGCTACCAGGCCCGTGCGCGGAGTGACCGCGAGCTCAACGGAAGGCGATCACCGGAATGAGCGAATCGGAAAACATCAAGGATGATGCAAGAGCCCGGCAGGGCCGGCTCGCTTCGGTGCTGGCGGACAAGGGCCGAGCGCAGCAGCCGTGGTGGAGTGTTCCCGGCGCGGACGCCCAGGGGACGCCGCCGCTGTCGTTCGCCCAGGAGCGGTTCTGGTTCCTCGACAGGCTGCAGGCGGGCAACCCGGTCTACCACGTTCCCTTGATGATCCCGCTGCACGGCCCGATCGATGTCGCCGCGCTGCGCGAGAGCCTGGCCGAGCTGGTGAGCCGGCACGCCACGCTGCGCACCACGTTCGCGCTGCAGGGCGGCCGGCCCGTGCAGATCGTCGGGTCGGTGATGAACGTCCCGCTGGCGGTCGTGACGTGTGAGGGCAAGAACCAGGACGAGCGGCGCGCCGAGGCGCAGCGGCTGGCCCAGCTCGAGGTGGTGAAGCCGTTCGATCTCGGCACCGGACCGTTGTTCCGCGCCTGCCTGTTCCGGATCGACGACGGCGAGCACTGGTTCCTCGTGACCATGCACCACATCGTGTGCGACGCGTGGTCGATGAACGTGTTCTTTCGCGAGCTCGGCCAAGTCTACGATGCGCTGCAGTCCGGCCGGCCGGTCAAGCTCCCCGAGCTGCCGCTGCAATATGTCGATTACGCCAGGTGGCAGCGCCACTGGCTGGACGGCGAGGTGCTCGGCAAGCTCAGCACTTACTGGAGGGACAAGCTCCGGGACGCCCCCGCCGTGCTCGAGCTACCGCTCGACCGGCCGCGGCCGGCGATGCTGAGCTTCCGGGGCGGCCTGTTCTCCTTCGTGATCCCGGCCGCCGCGAGCGGCAAGCTGCGCGAGCTCGGCCGCAGCGAGCAGGCGACCCTGTTCATGACCATGCTGGCCGCGTTCAAGGTGCTGCTCCACAAGTACACGGGCCAGCGCGACATCGTCGTCGGAACACCCGCCGCCACCCGCGATCGCGCCGAGCTCGAGGGCATCATCGGGCTGTTCCTCAACACGCTGGTGCTCCGCAACCAGATCGCGCGCGGGGCGACGTTCCGGAGCCTGCTCGGCCAGGTGCGCGCGAACACCCTCGAGGCGTACGAGCACCAGGATCTCCCGTTCGAGAAGATCGTCGAGGAGCTGCAGCCCGATCGCAACCTGAACATCAGCCCGCTGTTCCAGGTGCTGTTCGTCCTGCAGACCGGGCAGCAGGGAGGGACCGGAGGGACCGGAGGGACCGGCGATCCATCGGGGCCGCTAAGCACGGGCACGGCGAAGTTCGACCTCAGCCTCTACCTGACGGACGCCGGCCAGGAGATCTCCGGAATCTGGGAGTACAACAGCGATCTCTTCGAAGAGGCCACGATCGCGCGGATGGCCGGCCACTTCCAGACGCTGGTCGAGGCCATCGCCGCCAACCCCGACGCGCGGATCGTCGATCTGCCGCTGCTCACCGAGCGGGAGCAGCAGCAGCTTGCGGCGTGGAACAGCACCGGCGCCGAGTACCCGGCCGAGCGCTGCGCCCACCAGCTCTTCGAGGCCCAGGTCCGCACGACGCCGGACGCGCTCGCGCTCGTCTTCGAGGGCGAGCAGCTGTCGTATCGCCAGCTCGATGTGCGGGCGAACCGCCTCGCCCACCGGCTGCAAGCGCTCGGGGTCGGGCCCGAGGTGGCCGTCGGCATCTGCGTCCAGCGCTCCACCGACATGGTGGTCTCGCTGCTCGCCGTGCTCAAGGCGGGCGGCGCGTACCTGCCACTCGATCCGGCGTATCCGAAAGAGCGGCTCGCCTTCATGCTGGCGAACTGCGGCGCGAAGGTCCTGCTGACACAAGAGCGCCTCTCCTCGGTGCTGCCCGACGATTACGCGGGGACGATCGTCCGCGTCGATGCCGATGACGCGCTGGCGAGCATGACCGCCGAGGCTCCGCACAGCGCGGTCCGGCCGGACCACCTCGCCTACATCATTTATACGTCGGGCTCGACGGGAACGGCCAAGGGCGTGGAGATGAGCCATCGCACGCTCACCAACCTGACCTTCTGGCAGAACCGGATCAGCCCGCTCGGCCCGCGGGAACGCACGCTGCAGTACAACTCGTTCAGTTTCGATGTCAGCTTCCTCGAGGTGATCTCGACGCTATCGACCGAGGGGACCCTCGTGCTCGTCTCGGAGGCGGTGCGGCGCAACGCCTCCGCCATCGCCGAGCTGCTCGCGAAGGAGCAGGTCAAGCGCCTGTTCATGCCGTATACGGCCCTCGCGCAGCTGGCGGAGTACTGTAGTGGACGACCGGATCTCGGCTTCCAGCTCCACCAGGTGGTCTCGACCGGCGAGGCGCTGCAGATCACCGCGAAGATCGTCGAGCTGTTCCGCGGGCTTCCCGGCTGCCACCTGCACAACGAGTACGGGCCCACGGAGACCCACTTCGTCAGCGAGTACACGCTGCGCAACGAGGCCGCCGCCTCCTGGCCGATGCTCCCCCCGGTGGGCCGGCCCATCCCGAACGCTGCGATCCATATCCTGGACGAGGAGCTCTCTCCCGTTCCGGTTGGCGTGGTCGGGGAGCTGTACGCCGGCGGGCTGACGGTCGCGCGCGGGTATGCCGGCAACCCGAGCATGACGGCGGAGCGCTTCGTGCCCGATCC
Source organism: Kofleriaceae bacterium (assembly GCA_041495365.1). Classification (GTDB taxonomy): domain Bacteria; phylum Myxococcota_A; class Polyangia; order Haliangiales; family Haliangiaceae; genus JABFXX01. The sequence goes on from JBGQCL010000005.1 coordinate 22,925, forward strand.
GTTCAGCGGACGGTCGGGGGCCCGGCTCTACAAGACCGGGGATCTCGCGCGCTACCGGCCCGATGGCAACGTCGAGCTCCTCGGGCGCCGGGATCATCAAGTCAAGGTTCGCGGCTTTCGCATCGAGCTGGGCGAGATCGAGATCGTGCTCGCCCACCACCCCGATGTGCAAGAGGCGGTCGTGACGGCGCGCGGGCAAGGTGCACACGATCGGCACCTGATCGCGTACGTCGTCCCCGTGCCCGAGCGCACACCCGATGTGGCGGGAATGCGCCGCTTCCTGCTGGAGAAGCTGCCCGAGTACATGGTGCCCTCAGTATTCGTGCCAATGGATCGCCTGCCGACCGGGGCCACTGGCAAGGTGGATCGCTATCGCCTGCCGGATCCTGCGTCTCGGCCGGCGCTGCAGCGGAGTGGCGACTTCGTTGCTCCTCGCAACGAGATCGAAGACGATCTGGCGCGGATCTGGGGACAGATCCTGCAGATCGAGCGCGTCGGCGTGAATGACAACTTCTTCACGCTCGGGGGTCACTCGTTGATGGTGGTCCAGCTCGTCACCCGGATCCGAGAGAGCTTTGCGGTGGAGATCCCGATGCAGCGCATCTTCGAGACCCTGACCCTCGGGGAGCTGGCGCACGGCATCGCACAACTGCAGATCGAGCAAACAGATCAAGAAGACCTGGCTCGCATGCTGGACGAGATCGAGTCCGGGAGTGACAGCACGGAAAATGGTTGAACCGCACAGCCACCCGGCCGCTGGCGGGAGTGGTGCGTGCCCGATCCATGGAGCCTCCATGAGTGATGATGAAAAAGCAGACACGACCATCTACCGCGTAGTGATCAATCACGAAGAGCAATACTCGATCTGGCCTTCCACGAAGGCCATCCCGACGGGCTGGAAAGACGCGGGCAAGCAGGGACCCAAGGCCGAATGCCTGGCGTACATCGAGCAGGTCTGGACCGACATGCGCCCGCTCAGCCTGCGCAATTAGTGAGGTTACGAGCTTTCTTGTGATCCTCGGTGGCGCTAGGATGCGCCCACTCGGACAAGGGGGGACGTGCCGTGACATCCATCGAGCAACAACTCCTGAAACATATCAAAGAAGAGCTCGTCTCGAGCTTCAAAGGCGATATCCAGTCTGATACGGACCTCGCCGGAATCATCGATTCCACGGCCATCATGGAGCTCGTGGTCTGGATCGAGGGGACGTTTGGTTTCACCGTGGAGATCGATGACATCAGTCCCGACAACTTCGGGACCGTGCAACGTCTCGACGCCTGGATCCGGAGGAACCTCGAAAGTACGGCGGCATGATGTTCCTCGCCGACCTGCTGGTGAACGCCGCGCGGCGATGGCCCGACAAGCTCGCGGCCGTGTTTCCCCACGAGCGAGTCACCTACGCTGAGCTCGAACAGCACAGCCGATCGGTGGCTGCCGAGCTGAACCGCCTGGGCATCGGCCCGGGCAAGCGCGTCGCGATCCTCCACGACAACACGCTCGCCGCGCTGATCTATTACTGGGGCATCCTCCGCAGTGGTGCGGTGACCGTGGACATCCCGACATCGGCGGGCCATGCGACCATCGTGGCCGCGCTGGACGAAGCGCAGCCGTCCGCGCTGGCGATCCAGCCGGCGTATCTGAAGCAGCTGGCGGTGGAGCTCGCCGGGACCTGCCAGCGCGCCGTGCTCAGCACGGCGAACGCCGCCGAGTTCGCCGGGCCGCTGCTTGCCCGGGGGCAATCATTTCATGCCCTCGAAGCCATGCTCGAGCGCAAGCAGGCGCTGCCCGAGGCGCGGGCGGGCGCGGATCCCTCCACCGTGGCCATGACCATCTACACGTCGGGGACCACGGGGCGTGCCAAGGGGGTGATGCTGAGTCACGCGAACCTCCTGTTCAACGCGAGCACCTTCAACTCGCAGGTCGGACTCACGAACCAGGACAGCCTGCTCCTCGTCGCGCCGCTGTATTACATCCACGGCCGGATCCAGCTCCTCACGTACACGATGCTGGGAGGGACCATCTTCTTCTCGGCCGGCTTTCGGTTCCCCCAGGCAGTGCTGCAGGAGCTCGTCCGCTATGCCCCGACCACGTTCTCGGGCGTTCCTTACCATTACTCCATGCTGCTCACGCACAGCAAATTACGGTCGACCCAGCTCCCCAGCTTGCGCAAGATGATGATCACGGGAGGAGCGCTGTCCCCGGCTCGGCTGCGCGAGCTCCAGGAGGCGGTTCCGCACGTCGCGCTGCACATCAACTACGGCATGACCGAGTCGTCACCTCGCCTTACCCACCTCGGGCCGTCCGACGAGGTCTTCGCGCGTCCGACCTCGTGCGGGCGGGCGCTCCCCGGCGTCACCCTCGAGATCCTCGGCGAGGCCGGCGAGCCGCTCCCCGGCGGGGCAATCGGCGAGGTCGTCGCCGGCGGCCCCGGGATCATGACGGGGTATGTGTCGGGCGACGAGCACGCGTCCGGACGGATCGACGCGCGAGGGCGGCTGCGCACCGGCGACCTCGGCTATCTCGATGCAGACGGCCACCTGTTCCTCATCGGGCGAAGCTCCGAGATGATCAAGTCGGCCGGAGAGCGGCTGTTTCCCGGCGAGATCGAGGATGTGCTGCAGCGCCATCCCGGGGTCGGCGAGTCGGCCGTGTTCGGGGTGCCCGATCCCGCGCTCGGCGAACGCGTGGTCGCCTGTGTCGTCCCGGCGCCTGGGCACGACCTCACCCCCGAGGACCTCAAGACGCACTGCTTGACGGCCCTGTCGTATGTCCGGGTCCCCAAGGAAGTGCATATCGTCGCGGAGCTGCCCAAGACGCCCTCCGGGAAGATCAAGCGCAATGCGCTGCGCGCCAGGTTCGCCAGTCCGGACAGCGGGAGGGCCCACGAAGCCCGCGAGGTGCACGCATGAAGATCGATCTGCAGGGCAAGGTCGTCCTCGTCACCGGAGCCGGCCGCGGGATCGGGAGGGCGATCGCGGTCATGTCGGCGGAGGCCGGCGCCCAGGTCGTGCTCGCGGCGCGCTCGCGGGGCCAGCTCGAGGAGGTGGCGGCCGCGATCGAGTCGAAGGGCGGCGCGGCGCACGTCGTGCCCGTCGATCTGCGGGAGGCGCCCGCCGCCAGCGAGCTCGTGAAGGCGGCGACCGCCCGGTTCTCCAAGATCGACGTGCTGGTGAACAACGCCGGCGCGAACACCATCGCGAACCTGGTGATGCAGAAGGAGGAGGACGCGAAGCGGGTGTACGAGCTCAACGTGTTCGCCGTCATGCGCCTGACCCAGCTCGTGGTCCGGCAGATGATCCGCGGCAAGTGGGGCCGCATCATCAACATCTCGTCGGTGTCCGCGAAGTTCGGCTCCGCGTACAACAGCGCGTACTCGTCGTCGAAGGCGGCGGTGCTCGGGTTCACGCGTTCGGTCGCGCGCGAGACCGCGCGGCTCGGCATCACCAGCAACGCGATCTGCCCGTGGCACGTCGAGACCCAGCTCGTCGACGAGGCGATGGGCCGGCGGGCGAAGATGTTCGGCAAGACCGCCGAGGCATACCTGGCCGAGATCATCGAGGAGAGTCCGATGAAGCGGCTCGTCGAGGCGCGCGAGGTCGCGGGTCTCGCGGTGTACCTCATGTCCAACTACGCGGCGGCGATCACCGGGCAATCGCTCAATGTTTGCTGTGGGATGATGATGGAATGAGCGATCTGCGAGGCTTCCTCGAGCGTGTCAAGCAAGATCGGCCCACCGATCTGCTCGAGATCGAGCGCGAGGTCGATCCGCGGTTCCAGACCACGGCGATCCTGATGAGGCTCGAGGAGCGGCAGCGGTCTCCCATCCTGCTGTTCAAGCGGGTCAAGGGGACCCGCTTCTCCGTGGTCACCAACGTCTGCGGCTCGATGGGGCGGCTCGCGTTCGCGCTCGGATGCCCGCTCAACAAGGTCGCCACGCGCTACGCGGAGGGCGTCGCCGCGCCGATCGCGCCGATCGTCACCAACACGGGCCCGGTCCACGACCACGTCGCGCGCGGCGCGGACGTCGATCTCCATCGCCTGCCGGCGATGGTGTACCACGAGCATGATACCGACAAGCCGTACCTCACGGCGGCCATCGGCGTCGCGCGTGACCCGGACGACGGTCACGTGAACCTCAGCTTTCACCGCCTGATGATCGCCGGCCGCGACACCACCGGCATCCTGATGGAGCCGGGCCGACACCTCGATCGGATCTTCCAAAAGTACCGCGGCGCGGGCCGGCCGATGCCGATCGCCTTCTTCCTCGGTGCACACCCGGTGTGGTCGCTGGGCGCCGTGTACTCGGGCCCGCTGGAGGAGTACCACGTCATCGGCGGGCTCCTCGGGGAGCCGCTGGCGGTGACCGAGTGTATCACGCAACGCGGGCTGTTCGTCCCGGCGCGCGCCGAGATCGTGCTCGAGGGCTTCGTCTCGCCAGACGAGCTCATCCTGGAGGGCCCGTTCGGCGAGTGGCCCGGTCACAGCACCGGCGCTACCGAGACTCCCGTGTTTCGCGTCACGGCGATGACGATGCGCGATGGCGCGATCTTCCAGGATGTGGTGAGCGGCCACGTCGAGCACCTCACGCTCGAGATGCCCGCGATCGAAGATCGCGCGCTGCGCAACGCACGGGCGGTCGCGCCCGGGGCCAGCGCCATCTCGCTCATCGCCCCGTTCGTGTCGATCGTCGCGCTCCACAAGACCTCGGACGACGAGCCCAGGAAGATCATGGACGCGCTGCTCAAGACCGACATCCAGGCCAAGCATGTGATCGTCGTCGACGACGACGTCGACATCCGCAACCTGCGCGAGATCTTCCGCGTGATCGGGCTGAACTCGCAGCCGGTGCGCGACCTGTACGTCTACCCCGACGAGCAGGGGACCTTGCTCGATCCGTCGTGTGCGTCGCCCACCGCGAGGACGTCCAAGCTGGGGATCGACGCCACCCGGCGGCTCCAGCCGGCGCGCCGCACGATGCGCAACAGCGTGCCCAGGAGCGTGCTTGATGCGATCGACGTACATGAGCTCTTGAAGCGAAGCCCTTGAGACATGAATCCGCACGGGCCACCTTGTGCTGGCCGAGGAGGACGACGGTGCAGTCAGCCATCATCGCCAAGACAAAAGAAGGTCTCACGGTCCACGTCGAGATGGCGCCGCCGGGCGACACCGCCGACTGGCGCGACGAGGAAGCGTTTCGCGCGCGCTACCGCAGCCGGGGCTACGCCGTCGCCCGCGGCCTGCTGCCCGCCGACCTGATGGACGAGGTGGTGGCCGCGTTTCGCGCCGAGGTCAAGCCGTACGACGGGCCAATCCTCCGCCAGCTCACCACGAACATGGAGCAGCACAAGTTCTCGGCGGAAGGGTTCATGACCAACACGATCCTCAGCGTGCAGGATCTCGTGGCGGAGCGGTTCCAGCGGTTCCGGCGGAGCAGCCTCGAGGTCCTCACCCACGAGCGCGTCCAGCGGACCCTCCAGGTCCTGCTCGGCGAGGCGAGCAAGTGCGTGGAGTCCATGTACTTCGAATCGAGCGCTCGCGGGACGATCACCCACGCCGATTGCCACTTCATGGGCGCCTCCGCGCCGGGCGAGATGGTCGCGGCGTGGTACGCGCTCGAGGACATCCACCCCAAGGCGGGGCGGTTCTACGTCATGCCGGAGAGCCAGCTCCTGGGAACCGACGCTCCGCAGTTCAGCCACCTCAAGGAGTTCTACCGCACGTACGAGGCGTGCTCGATGCAGATCATGAGCACGTTCCAGGACAACACCCTGGCGGGCAACGCGGCGCTGCGCATCGAGCAGGCGCGCATGATGACCGAGGGTATGGCCGGGTTCACGTTCCATGCCCCGATGTTGCAAAAAGGAGATGTCGTGTTCTGGGGCTCGAGGGTGCTGCATGGCAGCTTGAAACCCGAGGAGTTACACCACTCCCGCAATTCCTTGACGGCTCACTACATCGGGCGATCTCGGGGGTACCTCCAGTACGGAGCGCCGGTCGAGCTCCACCTGCGAACCACGAACGAGATGCCCGTGCATCACTTGAGGCCCGTGCGGTCCCGCGCGAGGGGGCCGCAGTGAAGACCTACGAGACCGACGTCCTGATCGTCGGCGGCGGCGGCGCGGCCACCGCCACCGCGATCAGCGCGCACGACGCCGGGGCGCGCACGGCCATCGCCGTGAAGGGTCAGTTCGGCGTGCCCGGGGTTCGCGGCGCCGGGGCGACCTCCAACCCGCTCGCGGAGTTCTGGACGATCCGCACCGTCGGTCCCAAGGGCGGGCTGTTCAACCCGCCCGACTTCGTGCACCGCGACATGGTGCAGGTCGGCCTCGGCATGGCAGATGCGCGGCTGTGCCGCGTGTTCGTCGACGAGGTAGGTGATGCGATCAAGCGGCTCACCGCGATGGGGCTGTCGTTTCAGAGCAAGGTGCTCGCGGTCATGCCCGCGGTCGCGAAGTCCGGCGGGACCAACAACATCGTCGCGATCCAGAAGGCCGTGATCGAGAAGACCAGCACCCAGGTCATCGAGCACGCCAACCTGACCGATCTGCTCGTCGAGAAGAGGCGGTGTTTTGGGGCGGTCGGCGTGCACGACTCGGGCGAGCCGTTCATGATCCGGGCGGGCGCCGTCGTGCTCGCCACGGGAGGCGTCGGCCAGCTCTTCAAGTACAGCTTCAACCCGCCCGGCAACACGGGCGATGGCTACGCGATGGCGCTCCGCGCCGGTGCCGAGCTGTTCAACATGGAGTTCATGCAGCAGGGCATCGCGACGACCTGGCCATGCCAGGCCATGGTCATGCTGTACGAGATGCCCGAGCCCTATCGGCTGTTCAACCGCCACGGGAAGTCGTTCGTCCATGACTACCTGCCGGAGGGTGTGACCATCGAGGAGGTCTCCAAGCACAAGGCGTGGCACTGGCCGGTGAGCTGCCGCGACCACGCCATCCACCTCGATCGCGCGATCCACGGCGAGGCCCTGGCGGGTCGCGCGACCCCGCACGATGGCGTGTTCCTGGATCTGTCGCGGGCCCGCCGCGGCTTCCTGCCGGACATGTTCGTGCACTACATGGCGGGATTTGGCATCGATCTCGGCCGCGACCTGTTGCAGATCCAGAATCATCACCACACGAGCAACGGCGGCGTTCGCGTCGACGCCGATGGCCACTCCAGCGTGCGGGGGCTGTTTGCGGCCGGCGAGACCATGGGGTATCAGGGAGCGGACCGGCTCGGCGGCACGATGCTGGGCGGCTCGCAGGTGTTCGGCTTTCGCGCCGGCAAGAAGGCGGCGGAGGTCGCCGCGGAGCGCCCCGATGGCCGGGCCAGCCCGGCGCTGCTCGCTCGCCTCGTCCTCGAGCCGCTCGCACGCCTGGACGAGGCCAGCGGGCGGCTGCGCCCCCACGAGCTGCTCGAGCCGCTCCAGCGCAAGATGTGGGCCGAGCTGCTGGTCGAGAAGGACGACGCTTCCCTGCGCGACGCGCTGGGGTTCATCGCCGAGGACCGCGACCGGCTGGCGCGGATGATCCGCATCGTCGAGCCCATGGACCGCGTGATCGCGCTGGAGCACCGGAACCTCCTCGACGTCGCAGAGGTCATCACGCGGGCGGCGATGATGCGCACCGAGAGCCGAGGGTCGCACTATCGATCGGACTATCCGGCGCGCAACGACGTGGAGTGGCTGACCAACATCTTCATCACCCGGAGAGACGATGCGCTCTGCCTCGAGAAGCGCTGGGTCAATGAGGCGTGGACCGATCAGCCGGGGGACCTGCGTATCCTCCCCTGGGGATGAGCGGGCGGCCAGCCATGGACGCCGCGCCGTCGCACTGCTCGATCCTCTGCCCGGACGGTTACCGGCTCCAGTACCAGACCTGGAAGCCACGGGGGACGCCCCATGCCACCATCGTCCTCCTGAACGGCGTGATGAGCCACTCCGGGTGGTTCCAGCCGCTCGCCGAGCCGCTCGTCCGGACGGGCATCGCGCTGATCGGCGCGGATCGGCGCGGCAGTGGGCTCAACCAGGAGGCCCGAGGCGATGCGCCGTCGGCCCGGGTGCTCATCGACGACGTGAAGCGCATCGTCGACGCCGAGCGGCTCGACGATGTGCCGCTCCACCTGGCGGGCTGGTGCTGGGGCGCGGTGCTCGCCGTCCATCTCGCCGCGGAGCACGAAGGGCTGTTCCGGACCCTCCTGATCCTGACCCCCGGCCTGTGTCCCACGGACGAGCTCACGGCGCGGATGCGGGAGCAGGAACCGCTCCGGCGAGCGAGCCCGCCCGAGGCCCCGTGCCTGGAGAGCCCGATCCGCGAGGCGATGTTCACGAGCGGGCCTTACCTCGAGGGCTTCATCGAGCGGGACGAGCACCGGTGCCGGCTGTTCTCCCCACGGTTTCACGCCATCATGACGAAGATGGCGATGCTCGCGCCGGCCCGGCTCGGCGCACTCCGGCTGCCCATGCTCCTGGTCCTGGCGTCCGAGGATCGCGCCACGGACAACCCGCAGACCCTGCGTGTCTTCGAGCGCGTCACGAAGGCGCGGGTCGCGATCGAGCACGTGCACAGCGCGCACGGCATCCAGTTCGATGCGCCGGAGGAGCTCGCGCGCATCCTCGTGTCCTGGGTTCAGCCGGGTGCCAGCGCCGCCGGCCCCGACGGGCTGCCTGGCCATTCCGGGAGCGGCCGCGATGCGCGTCGCTAGCTTCGAGCTCCACCGCATCCGGATTCCGTTCAAGTCGGCCTTCAAGCACGCGCGCCACGAACGCACCGAGACCGACGCCGTCATCGTCGAGCTGCGCGCCGCGGACGGCCGGACCGGCCACGGCGAGATCCTGCCCCGCGCCTACGTCACCGGCGAGACCATCGACGCCGTCCTCGCGCGCCTCGGGCCCGCCATGGGCGAGCGCCTCGTCGGCATGAGCTTCGAACGCCAGGAGGACGTCGTCCGGCACCTCACCCAGGAGCTCGATCGCGCAGGCCGCAACCTCGCAACCTTCGCCGGGTTCGAGATCGCCCTCCTCGATCTCGCGGGGCAAGCGCTCGGCTTTGCCCTGGCCGAGGTCCTCGGGGGCACGGAGCACCCTGCGCCGCCCGGGAGCGTCGTGATCGGCTTCGAGACCGAGACCCGGGCATTGCCCAGGTACTGCGCGGTCCTCCTGCTCCGGGGCAAGCGCCTCCTCAAGGTGAAGGTCGGCCGGGCGGACGATCTCGAGCGGCTGACGATCATCGCCGGCGTGGCCAAGGGCCCGCTGCGCCTCGACGCCAACGGCGCGTGGGCGTCGGCCGAGGAGGCCGTGCGATCGCTGCGCGCCATGGCCGCGATCCCCATCGCCTCGATCGAGCAGCCGCTCCCGCCGGACGATCTCGAGGGCGCCCGGCGGGTCCGCGAGGAGACCGGCCTGGCAGTCATGGCCGACGAGTCGCTGTGCACGCTGGCGGACGCAGAGCGGTTGATCCAGGCGCGCGCCGCGGACCTCTTCAATATCCGGATCGGCAAGTGCGGCGGCGTGCTCGGTGCGCGCCGGCTCGTGGAGCGGGCGCGGGCGAGCGGGCTTGGCTGTCAGCTCGGGACGCTGGTGGGAGAGACCGGCATCCTGACGCGCGCCGCGGAGATCTTTGGCCGCTTTGTCCCTGGGTTCGACTGCCTGGACGGCAAGCGGCAGAACGAATCCCTGTTACAACAGGACATCCTGGACGATCCTGGCGAAGCGTGGACCGCGCCGGTTGTCGCCCCCGGCCTGGGCGTGCGGGTCTCGGCCGAGCGCCTCCGGGCGCACCTGGTTCGCGCATGAGCCGCAAGCACGTGATCCTCGCCCTGACCGGTGCGTCCGGGGCCATCTACTTCCTTCGCACCGTGCGCGCGCTGCTCGGAGGCGGCCACCGGGTCGACGTGGTCATGTCACGCTATGGCGCCCTCACCCTGAAGGAGGAGACGGACTTTCGCGAGGCATCCGGGTCGTTTGCCGACTACCTGCGCGCGAAGTACGGCGACGAGGTCACGCGCGGCGAGCTCGTGATGTACGGCGCGGGCGATCAGACCGCGCCGATCGCGAGCGGATCGGGCAGCATCGACGGGATGGCCGTGGTCCCGTGCACGATGAAGACGCTCGCGGGGATCGCGCACGGGACGGCCGGGAACCTGATCGAGCGCGCGGCGGACGTCGTGCTGAAGGAGCGCGGGCGGCTGGTCCTCGTCGCCCGGGAGACGCCGTACAGCCTGATCCACCTGCGGAACATGGTCGCGGTGACCGAGGCCAGCGCGGTGGTGCTCCCCGCGAGCCCGGCGTTCTATCAGCAGCCGAAGACGCTCGACGATCTGGGCGACTTCATCGCGCAGCGCGTGCTCAAGCTGTTCGGCATCGATGCCGGGCTGGTCCCGCCATGGAAAGGGCTGCGCCCGTGAGCGCCTCGCCGTCGCGGTGCGCTACCCGCCTCAGCGTTGCTCGACCGTGAGCGTGGGGGCGCTCCGGCTGCCCAGGAGCTTGGTCATCCGTCCGCGCGCGATCAGCTTCCGGTGCGGCTCGTGCCGGAGCGTCACCTCGACGAACGCCATGGTCAATCCGCCCTGGAGCAGATCGGCCTCGATCAGCACCGGATCGCCGACCACGGCCGGCGCGAGGTACGAGATCTGGAGATCGGTCGTCATCCCGGCCCGCCGGTAATGATCGGCAGTGACGACCGCGAGCGTCCCGATGTCGTCGACGAGCGTCGCGATCGCGCCGCCATGCAGCTTGCCGAAGCAGTTCAGCGTCGAGTCGGCCACGGTGAAGCGTCCGCGCACCCGCCCCTGGTTGATCTCGAACAGGTCGAGGTCGTCGATCGAGCGGTGAAAGCCGGTTTCGCGCATCGTCTTCAGATCCATTGGTAGATCTACTTTCCTCGTCCGAGGACGTTCTGGGGTGGCCTTACAGGGCAGCTCGTCAGGGACCGTCGAGGAAGTGGTCGATCGGGTCGAACGAACCGACCACGCGGTGCCGCGCCGGCGGTGGCGGCGCGCCGCGGCACACCCAGACCGTCCCCAGGCCCGCCGCCGCCGCCGCGTCGAGCTCCTCGACGATGTCGGAGAGGAACAGGAGGTCCCCCCCCGCCCGTCCGACGTGCCGCGCGATGGCCGCGTAGGACGCCGCCTCGCGCTTGGGGCCGATCCGCGTATCGAAGTAGCCCGAGAACACGGGCGTCAGGTCGCCCGCCTCCGAGTGCGCGAACAGGAGCCGTTGCGCGGCCACCGAGCCCGACGAGAACACGTACAGCGGGACGCCCATCGCGTGCCACCGCCGCAGCGCCGAGGCGGCGTCGGGGTACACGTGGCCCCGGTACTGCCTCGCGGCATAACCTTCGGCCCACAGCATCCCCTGCAGCTCCTTCAGGGGCGCGGCCTTGCGATCCTGATCGATCCAGGCGAGGAGGACCCGGATCACGCCCTCGGTGTCGAGGCCGGGCGCGCCCGCGAGCGCGCGGGCCTCGTCGAGGAGCGCCGCGATCTCCGGGCGATCCGCGCTGGCGCGAACGAAGGCCGGCAGGCGGTCGCGCGCGTACGGGAACAGGACATCGTGGACGAACGCGATCGCCGAGGTCGTGCCCTCGATGTCGGTGACGACGGCCCTCACGACGGCTTCGCGAGCCGCGCGAGGGCGTCGTCGTGGGTGGGGAACCGCGTGGCGATCGGATCGCCCGTGAACTCGGCGACCCACCCGGTGGGGTTGGTGAACAGCCGGATGGCGCAGAAGTGCGGCGCGGTGCCCATGTCGAACCAGTGCCGGGTGCCGGCCGGTACGCCGAGCAGATCGTTCTGTTCGCACACGACGTGGAACACGCGGCCGTCGACGTGGAGGTAGAACGAGCCGGCGCCCTCGACGAAGAACCGCACCTCGTCCTCGGCGTGGCGGTGTTCGCTCAGGAACTTCGCGCGCATCGCCGCGGTGTCGGGCGTGCCGCGCGGGACGCGCACGACGTCGGCGCTCTGGTACCCGCACGCGCGCCGGAGCCGCGCCACCTCGCCCGCGTAGGCGGCCAGGACCGTCTCCTGGGTGGCGCCCTCCCCCAGCGCACGGCCGGCGGGCCAGCGCTCGAAGCGGACACCGATCGCCCCGAGCACGGTGGCGATCTGCGCCCCGTCCCGGACCGGCTCCTCGAGCAAGCGAGTGTCGTCCTCGCGGTGGATCAACAGCATGCTCATCGGTAGACCTCCTTCAGCTGGCAAGTGAGCAGAAACTCGAGCGCCTCGAAGTGGCGTCGTGCCTCGCCGACCGAGACACCCCAAGCGTAGGCACCGTGGCCTGCCAGGAGATAGCACACCGTCTCGGTCGCGCACGCCAGGCGCGCCGACACGACCGCCGCGAGAGCCGCCATGTCCTGGTCATTGGCGAAGATCGGGATCTCCATGGACGCCTCGTGCGTCGTCACGCCGCGGAACGCCTTCAGGAGCTCGTAGCCGGTGAACACGACGCGGCCTTCGCCCGCGTGCGCCGCCGAGACCAGCGTCGACGCGAGCGAGTGGCCGTGCAGGATCGCGCCGGTGGCCGGCCGATCGCGGTAGAGCTGGAGGTGGAGCAGCGTCTCGGCGGACGCGCGCGGCGCCGCGGGAGTGTCGATCCCGATGATCAGCACGTCGTCGGACGACAGCTCGCCCTTGTCGCATCCGGAGGCCGTGATCGCCACGTGGGTCGCCGACACGCGGCACGACAGGTTCCCCGACGTGGCCGGCAGGAAGTTGCGCGCCGACATCCAGCGCCCGACGGACGCAAGCTCGCTGCGGGCACGATCGATCGCGTCGTGCATCACCCGGCTCCGCCCATGCGCGCGAACGTACCAGCGCGAGGAATGGAGCGCATCGATCGCGAGCATGGTACCAGGCGTCGCACCGGGCGGCGGCCCCGCGGCGCGCCGGCGTGACTCCCGCGGCGGGAGCATCCGCAGGTCAGGCCACGATGCACCGGACATGCGGCACCGCGACAGCCAGCCCAGACGCCGGCGAACGGCCCGGTCAAGGAGCAACCAGATCGCGCGTGACGCTCGCGACCGTCGGACAGCCGCACAGCGCCATCGCGAGATCGATCTCGCGGCGCACCACGCGGAGCACCGCCGAGGCCCCCTCGTGCCCGCCCGCGGCCAGCCCCCACAGGATCGGCCGGCCGATGAACACCGCGCGGGCCCCGAGCGCGAGCGCCTTGAGCACGTCGGTGCCGCGCCGCACGCCACCGTCGAGGAAGACCTCCAGACGGCCGGCCACCGCGTCGGCGATCCGGGGCAGCACGTCGAGCGTGGCCGGGGCGGCATCGAGCTGGCGGCCACCGTGGTTCGACACCATGATGCCGGCGGCGCCGTGCTCGACCGCGCGAACCGCGTCGTCGACGCGCACGATGCCCTTGAGCACCACCGGAAGCGACGTGATCGAGCGCAGCCAGCCGACCGTGTCCCAGGTCAGCCCCGGATCCAGCATGCTGGCGGCGTACGAGGCCAGCGCCGAGTCTCCCTGGACCGGCGCCAGCTGCGTGTGGCCGGAGGCGTGCACGTTGACCATCTCGAGGCCCGGCGGCAGCGCGAACCCGTTGCGCACGTCGCGCTCGCGGCGCCCGCTCATCGGCGTGTCCACCGTGACGACCAGCGCGCGGCAGCCCACGGCCTCGACCCGCTGCACCAGCGCCTTGGTCGCCGCGCGGTCCCGATGGACGTAGAGCTGGAACCACACCGGGCCGCTCGCGGCGGCGACGACGTCCTCGACCGCCGTGGTCGACAGCGTCGACAGCACGAATACCGTCCCGGCGCCGCCGGCGGCCCGCACCGACGCCAGCTCGCCATCGGTATGCGCGAGGCGATGAAACGCCATCGGGGCCACGCCGACCGGCAGCGCGATCGGCTGGCCGAGCACCGACGTCGCCAGCTCGCGGCGCGAGACATCGACGAGCACGCGCGGGTGGAGGGCGACGCGCTCGAACGCCTCGCGGTTGCGACGCAGGCAGCTCTCGTCGTCGGCGCCCGACGCGTAGTAGTCCCAGTACATCTTGGGCAATCGGGCCTGGGCCAGCTGCTCGAGCTCGTGCAGGTTCAGGATCTCCACGCTCAAGCGATAACACACGCCGGCGATCGCCGGGCGGTGCGGCGCGCCCGGCGCCACGAGCCGCTCACCGACATCCGGCTCCTCGCACACCTGCGAGCCTGGCAAGCGCGGCCACATCGATCTCAGCACGGTCGGCCGGCGCGCCGAGGACGTTCGCAGCGAGACGGTCGTGTTTCGATGGCCCGGTGCGCGAGATCGCGCAGCCCTGCGGCACGGCGCTTCGCATCAGCTTCGCATCAGCTTCGCGTCACGCCCGCGCCGCGGCCGGCTTGCGCGGCCGGGCTGCGTCCGCGAGCAGCTCGGCGGCGTGGGCCTTGGCCTTCGAGGTGGCATGGCCGCCCAGCATGCGGGCCAGCTCGTCCTTGCGGGCGGCGGCGGTGAGCCGGTGGACGTGGGTCTCGGTGCGCCCCGCGATCTCGGTCTTCTCGACGTGGAAGTGGTGATCGGCGAACGCGGCGATCTGCGGCAGGTGGGTCACGCACAGCACCTGGCGCTGATCGGCGACCGCGCGGATCTGCGAACCGACGACCTGGGCGGTGGCGCCGCCGATCCCGGCGTCGACCTCGTCGAACACGTAGGTGGCCACCTCGTCGGCGCGCCGCAGCGCGAGCTTGAGCGCGAGCATGATCCGCGACAGCTCGCCGCCCGACGCGACCTTGGCGAGCGGCCGGAGGTCCTCGCCCTTGTTCGACGCGAGCATGAGCTCGATCCGATCGGCGCCGGTCGGCCCGACATGTAGATCGAGCGTGCGCGGCTCGACGACCACGCTCAGCCGCGCCGATCCCATGCCGAGCTCGGCCAGCGCCGCGCCGACCTCCTTCTCCAGGCGGCGCGCCGCCCGGCTGCGGCTGCGGGTCAGCGCCGCCGCGGCCGCCACCGCCCCGGCCTCCGCGCTCGCCCGCAGCGCCGCGAGCTCGGCCAGCCGGGTGTTCCGCCCGGTCAGCGCCGCGAGCTCGCCGCGCAGCCCGGCGGCCTTGGCGATCACGGCGTCGAGCGAGCCGTCGTGCTTGCGCATCAGCCGGCGGATCAGCGCGAGCCGCTCGTCGAGCCAGGCCAGCCGCTCGGGGTCGCCTTCGAGCTTGTCGGCGTAGCCGCGCAGCTGATCGGCGGCGTCGTCGATCAGCGTCTCGATCTCGCCGAGCTGGCGGGTGACCGGCTCGAGCACCGGATCGGTCCGCGCGGCGCGCTCGACCTCGCGCGCGGCCACGGCGACCCGGTCGCGCGCGCTGTCGTCGCCGCCGTACAGCGCGTCCTCGGCCGCGCGCGCCGCGGCCTGGAGCTGATCGACCGCCGCCAGCCGGGCGCGCTCGATGTCGATCGCGGCGTCCTCGCCCGGCACCAGCCCCGCACCGTCGAGCTCGTCGAGCTGGTAGCGCAGGTAGTCGAGCCGGGCCTCGCGCTCGCGCTCGTCGCCGCCGAGCGCCGCCAGCTCCTCGTCGCAGCGCCGCAGCTCGGCCCACGCCGCCGCCATCGCCGCCCCGAGCGCGGGCTCGCCGGCGAAGGCGTCGAGGATCTCCAGGTGACGGCCGGGATCCACCAGGCCCTGGTGCTGGTGCTGGCCCGACAGATCGATCAGCAGCGCGCCGAGCTCGGCGAGCCGCGCCAGCGTGGTCAGCGCCCCGTTGACGTAGGTCCGGCTCCGGCCACCGCGCTGGATCACCCGGCGGATCACGACCTCGGCATCCCCCGCGCTCGCCCCGGCGCCCTCGATCGCTGCGGCGACCCGGGCCGCCAGGTCCTCGGGGATCGCGACGATCGCCTCGACGACCGCCTCGTCGGTGCCCGCCCGCGGGATATCGGCCGACGCCCGCCCGCCGCGCAGCAGGTTGACCGCCTCGACGATCAGCGACTTGCCCGCCCCGGTCTCCCCGGTGAGCACGTTCATGCCATCGCCGAGCTCGATCGCCACATCGCTGAGGATCGCGAAGTTGGTGACGCGCAGGTGCCTCAGCATCGGTCACCGCCTTTCCGGGCCCGCCGGTCGGAGCGCGCGCCCCAGTGCAGCTTCTCGCGCATGACGTCGAAGAAGCTCTGCTTCGACGTGAACATGATCAGCGGCGTGCTCGCCGCGGCGATCTCCGCGGTGTCGCCGTGGATGAACGAATGGCCCCACTGGGCATCGACCGTGAGCAGCGCACCGCGCACGTCCACCCCGAGCTGGAGCCGGATCGTGCTGCTCGCCGAGATCACGAGCGGCCGGTTGGTCAACGCGTGCGCGCAGATCGGCGTCAGCGCCATCGCCTCCTGGCCGGGCAGCACGATCGGCCCGCCGGCCGCCATGTTGTACGCGGTGGAGCCGGTCGGCGTCGCGACGATCAATCCGTCGGCGCGGTACGAGGCGACGAACTCGCCATCGACGAACGCGTCGATCTCCACCAGCCGCGCCATCGCGCCCTGGTGCACCACGGCGTCGTTGAGCGCGTAGCGGACCACCGGCTCGGCACCCCGCCGGCAGAACGTCACCGCGAGCCGCATCCGCCGGGTCTGCGGCAGCGTGCCCGCGAGCGCCTCGGCGAGCGCCTGCTTGGCGTCGCTCGGTGCGAACCCGACCAGGAACCCGAGCTGGCCGAGGTTGATGCCGAGCACCGGCCGGCCGTGGTCGGCGACCAGCCGCGCCGCGCGCAGCATCGTCCCGTCGCCGCCCAGCACGACCGCGAGGTCGACCGCCGCGCCCAGGTCTTGCTCGGGGACCACCTCGCACCCGGTCGGCGAGATCTGGTCCTCGGTGGTCACCACCGGGACGTGGCCCTGCTCGCGCAGCCACGGCACCAGATCCTCCAGCAGCCCCCCCGCTTCGGACTTGTCGGGCTTCAAGATGAAACCAACCCTGTACACCCCCTGGTGGTACCACAGACGGCTGACACTGAACTACCGTGCAGGTCTCCAGCGGCTGGGCTAGCCCTGCGTGAAACTGGCACCCGGCCCGTACCGCGGGAGCCCTTTCATATAAGGTCGCGCGCCATGCCTGCTGCCCCCGTCGTGCAATTCATCGATGAGACCATCGCCGGCGAGACGCTGCGCGATCACGAGGTACGGCTCCAGGCCGCCACGACCGTCAAGGCTCGCGAGCTGCTCCAGCTCCGGTTCGGCGACAATGCCGATCGCGCCTGTGAAGCCTTTGCCCAGGGCGCCTTCCGGATGCAGGTCGCCGGCTCCCCGATCGACTCGCTCGACGCCCACGTCCACCTGGTCCCCGGGCTCGCGGTCAAGCTGATCCGCGTCACCACCGACCAGTGACCGGACCGACCGCGACCGCTCGGGCCCCGGGGCGCCCACCCTCCCCCTCGGCACGGGGCACGGCCCGCGTGCACTTGACAAGCGTTTCGCGGTCTTGTAGACGATCGCACTCCGAGTAAACGCCCATGATGACGACGCAGAAGAGCTCCTGGCTCACCAAAGAGGCCGGCGAGGCGCAACGAGAGTGGTACGTGATCGATGCGACCGGCCATGCGCTGGGTCGTCTCGCCTCGCGGATCGCGCTGGTGCTCCGCGGCAAGCACAAGGCCACGTACACGCCGAACGTGGACATGGGCGACTTCGTGATCGTGCTCAACGCCGGCGCGATCAAGCTCACCGGCACCAAGCCGGACAAGAAGCTGTACCAGCACCACACCCTGTTCCCCGGCGGTATCCGCACCCGGCTGGCGAAGGACGTCCTCGCCGACGACCCCGAGCGTGCGATCCGCGAGGCGGTGTGGGGCATGATGCCCAAGGGGCCGCTCGGCCGCCGCATCATCAAGAAGCTCAAGATCTACCGCGGCACCGAGCACGACCATGCGGCGCAGAAGCCGCGCGTTCTCGAGATCAAGAACTAGCCGGAGTCGACCAGAGGCACCGCCACAGGCACCAGAGGCACATGATGCAGACGACGCAGAAGACGTACGCAACCGGCCGCCGCAAGACGGCCGTGGCTCGCGTGTGGTTGTTTGCCGGCGACGGCAAGTTCACGATCAACGAGCGCAGCGACGAGGACTACTTCTCGCGGCCCACCGCGCGCATGGTGATCCGCCAGGCGCTGGAGGAGGTCGCGCTGCTCGCCCAGTACGATGTCCACGCCACCGTCCGCGGCGGCGGCATCGCCTCGCAGGCCGGCGCGATCCGCCACGGCATCACCCGCGCCCTGATGAAGGTCGACAGCGATCTGCGGCCCAAGCTCAAGGCGGCGGGCTACGTCACCCGCGACCCGCGCAAGAAGGAGCGCAAGAAGTACGGCCAGAAGGCCGCCCGCGCTCGCTTCCAGTTCAGCAAGCGCTGAGCGCGGGCGCAGCGAGTCCCTCGGCCCCACGTGGCCAGGGTCTTCGACCAGAGGGTCGGGGGCCCTGCCTCATGTGCCAGCGTCCGGTGGACGTCGACCTGGGCCTTGACGTGGACGGCCGTCGTTGAGCTTGACCTGGCCGTGGACGTCGAGCCCATCGTCGACCTCGTCCTCGTCAAGGTCCGCTCTCAACGTCGTCGCCGGGACGTTCCCGGCCTTTCATCGACAACTCTTCAGACGGTCACGACCGTCGCGCGCACCCCCGCGGCGGCGAGCAGTGCCTCGATGTCGTCCCGATCGGACGTCAGCACGGCGTCGCCATCCTTCGCATGGCCGGCGACGAGCGCATCGACGATGTCGTGTGTCCTGGTCTTCGCGAGCAGCTCGCCGGCGCGACGGGCGGCGAGCTCGTCGGGCGCGTCCACGTTCGTCGCCGAGATCAGCCGGGCGATCAGCAGCTGCCTGCGCCCGTCGCGCCAGATCTGGCCGATCACGGGTGAGCTCGTGGCGAGCTCCAGGCCGAGACGGCGTGCAGCGGCAAGCCGTGCGCGGACGCGAGGATCTCCCTTCTCGAACGCCACGAACGCGCCGGCGTCGAGGACCACGCGGGTCATCGTCCCGGAGCTCGCCTTGGTTTGCGTCGCGTTCCGCGCCTGGCGGCCTCGACCAGCTCGGCCTCGGCTCGTGCCACCTGGCTTTCATCGACCGGACCAAATCGCCGGTCCGCTTCGTCGAGCGCGACGTCCAGCGCGGCCATGCGCACTTGATGGGCGATCGCATCGGCGACCACCGTCGAGACCGTCGTACCACGAGCCTCGGCGAGGGCGCGCAGCGCGACGCCGAGCTCGGCCGGTACCGTCACGCTCAACCGATCGACAGCCATGCCATCAGCGTATGGCACATCGTCGTATTACGCAACCGGTTCGCCGCCGGCCATCCGACCACAAAAACGCGCTACCGGATCGCGACGCCGGTCGCGAGCATGCGCGCCGCCCTCCAGCCGTAGTAGGCTTCCCGGCGTGCGGTTCCGCGCGACGATCCTCGTCAAGCTGCTCGTCGCGCTGGTCGTGCCGACGGTGGCGCTGTTCACGCTGTTCGCGTTCGTCGCGTTCGAGGTCAGCCGCCGCGACCTCGACCACGAGCTCGGCCAGCGCCTGGAGGCGATCGCAGCGTCGGCGACCACCCAGATCCGCGGCAAGTACCTGACCGAGCTGGTGCCCGGCAACGAGGACGACCGCGGCTTCCAGAACGTGGTCAAGAAGCTGGAGGCGATGGCAGACGCGACCGGCGCACACCTGTTCGTGTTCGACGACCAGTACAACTCGCGCGGCGACACCTTCCCCGGCGTCGCGATCGGCACCCACTACTTCCGCGCCGAGCTCGATCGCGCCGAGCTGGTGCGGGTGTTCGAGCTCGGCCGGACCGCGTCGTCGGTGACGTTCATCGGCAACGACCGCAACATCTACAAGACCGGCTACGCACCGGTCCGCGCATCGGAGACCGAGCCGCAGATCGTGCTCGCGCTCGGCGCCCAGGCGCCGGCGTCGTACTTCGCGCGGCTCGCCGACCTGCGCGACCGGCTGTTCGCGTGGGGCACCGGCCTGCTCGCGGTCAGCGTGATGGCGGCCGTGGTCGCGACGCTGCTGATCACCCGCAACGTGCGCCGGCTGGTGGCCGCGGCCGAGCGGATCGGCGGCGGCAACCTGCGCGACCCGGTGCGGGTCGAGTCCGACGACGAGATCGGCGTGCTCGGCCAGACCATGGAGCGGATGCGCCAGCAGCTCGCCGAGCGCGACGCGCGGACCCAGCAGATGCTCGCGGGCATCGCGCACGAGGTCCGCAACCCGCTCGCCGGCATGACGCTGTTCGTCGGGATCCTGCGCGAGGAGCTACCGGACGACGACGCACGGCGCGGCCACGTCGAGCGGATCCGCCGCGAGCTCGGCTACCTCGAGCGCGTGGTCAACGACTTCCTGGAGTACGCCCGGCGGCCCAAGCCGGAGCTGCGCGACGAGCCGTGCGACGCGCTGCTCGCCGAGGTCGCGCAGCTGACCAGCACGGAGGACGTCCCGGTCGAGACCGCGCCGTGCGACGGCCTGGTCGCGCGGGCGGATCGCGGCCAGATCCGCCGCGCGCTGCTGAACCTGGCCAAGAACGCGGTCCAGGCCGCCACCGCGGCCGGCCACCGCGGCGGCGGCGCGGTGCGGCTATCCGCCGAGGAGCGCGGCGACGAGCTGGCCCTGGTGGTGTGGAACCGCGGTCACGCGATCCCTCCGGAGATCTGCGAGCGGCTGTTCGAGCCGTTCTACACGACCCGCGAGAAGGGGACCGGGCTGGGCCTGGCGTTCGTGCGGGAGATCGCCGCGGACCACGGCGGCCGAATCGAGCTCAAGAGTGCTTCGGGCGAGACCACGTTCACCCTCGTACTCCCCCTCACCGAGACGTGACGCGCAATCATGGCCTCTCCGAAGTGGCCTCGGCTCGCGACACCTTACATCTCTCACTACGTCGCTGTATGTCAGCTGACGTGATGAACGCGCATAGCGAGGGTCGATACCCTCGGCCGGCTGGCAGGTTGCGGCACTTCGCTACAGCCGGCGGTGTACGATGGAAGTGCGACCATGCCCTCGATCCTGATCATCGACGATAACGAGACCGTGCGCGACGGCCTCGCTCACACCGTCAAGAAACTGGGGCACGAGGCGGTCACCGCCACGGGAGGCGTCGCCGGGATCGAGGTGTTCAAGGCCAAGCGCCCCGACTTCGTGATCTCCGACCTCAAGATGGACGGCCCATCCGGAGTCGATGTGCTCCGGGCGATGACGGCGCTCGACCCGGACGTGCCGATCATGATCATCACGGGGTTCGGCTCGGTCGAGACCGCGGTCGAGGCGATGAAGCTCGGCGCGTTCGACTTCATCACCAAGCCGATCCAGCCCGAGGTGGTCCGGCTCAAGACCGAGCGCGCGCTGGAGCTGTGCGCGGCCCGGCGCAGCCGCCGCAAGGCCGATGCGCTGACCGACTACCTGACCGCGGAGGCCGACGCCCACTTCCCCGAGCTGGTCGGCAACGGCGAGAAGATGCAGGCGGTGCGCCGCACGGTCGAGAAGATCGCGGCCAGCGACACCACGGTGTTCATCTGCGGCGAGAGCGGCACCGGCAAGGAGCTGGTCGCGCGTGCGATCCACCGGCTCAGCAAGCGCGCCGCCGGGCCGTTCATCAAGGTCAACTGCGGCGCGCTGACCGAGACCCTGCTCGAGAGCGAGCTGTTCGGCCACGAGAAGGGCGCGTTCACCGGCGCGATCAAGCAGAAGCCCGGCCGGTTCGAGCTCGCCGACAACGGCACGCTGTTCCTCGACGAGGTCGGCGACGTGCCGCCCGCGATGCAGGTCAAGCTGCTGCGCGCGCTGCAGGAGCAGGAGTTCGAGCGGGTCGGCGGCGAGGCCCCGATCAAGGTCGACGTCCGCGTCGTGTCGGCGACCAACAAGAACCTCGAGGCCGAGGTCGCGGCCGGCCGGTTCCGCCAGGACCTGTTCTTCCGCCTCCACGTCCTGCCGGTCAAGCTGCCGCCGCTGCGCGAGCGCCGCGAGGACATCCCCGTGCTGTGCCAGCACTTCATCGCCAAGCTCGCGCCCAAGACCAACACCCGGGTCCGCGCGGTCAGCGACGCCGCGCTCGGCCGGATCATGGCGTACCACTGGCCGGGCAACGTCCGCGAGCTCGAGAACGCGATCGAGCAGGCGCTGGTGTTCGCGGAGGGCGAGGAGATCTCGCCGTCCGCGCTGCCCCAGTTCCTCCAGGGCGGCGCCGAGGAGGACCGGCTCGACGTGCCGCGCGAGCTGTCGCTGCCCGAGATCCTCGACGACCTGGAGCGCCAGCTGATCCTCAAGGCGTACGCCAAGGCGGGCCGCGTCAAGACCGAGACCGCCCGCCTGCTCGGCATCAAGACCTCGGCGCTGTACTACAAGCTCGAGGAGTACAGCATCGAGTAGCGACTCGCTCGACAGGTGCAGCATCGCGTAGCGAATCCAGAACCAGGCTGCGCTGGATCACCCGCGTTCATCCAGACGAGGTGCGCCGCGCGCTGGCCGCGGTGCTAACCCTCCACGTAGACCATGAGCACGACCAAGCCGGGCCGGAGAGCTCCGACGCTCGCCGACCTCGATGGCCTGCCCCCGGGCACCGTCGGCGAGATCATCAACGGCGTGCTGTACACGATGACCAAGCCGCGAGCGCTGCATCAGCGCATCATGACCGGGATCGGATCCAGCGTCGGTGAGCCGTTCGATATGGGCCGCGGCGGCCCCGGCGGGTGGTGGATCGTCACCGGACCCGGGATCGAGCTGCCCAACACGCCCGAGATCTCGCCGGACGTCGCCGGCTGGCGCCGCGAGCGTATGCCCGAGATGCCTGACGACGAGCCGATCCGCCTGGTGCCCGACTGGGTCTGCGAGATCCTCTCGAAGACCACGCGGCATCACGACCAGCTCGTCAAGATGCCGTACTACGCCGAGGTCGGTGTCGCCCATGCATGGATCGTCGACGTTGAAGCGCGCGTGCTGACCGCGCAGCGCCTGGAATCCAGCCGCTGGCTCACGATCGGCACGTACAGCGACGAGACCGAGGCGCGGATCGCGCCGTTCGACGCGGTTCCGCTCAACGTGGCCGACTGGTGGCCACCGGCGCCCGGCGACAGCGAAGCAGGCGATCCTCGCGGACGACATCGATAGCAGCACAAACGCGCCACGACGCCCGGTCACCAGGCGTGGATCCGCGTGCCATCCTACGTGTCATGGGCCGGCTGCGCTTGACCCTTGACGAAGGCACGGCCGAGGCGCTCGCTCGACACGCGCGGCAGGCAGGTAAGCCGCGCGCGGCGCTTGCCCGAGAGCTGATCCGCGAGGCGATCACGCGCCGCGAGGCGCTCGATCGACGGCGCAGCGCTTGGTGGTGGTGGCCGACGCGAGCAGCCGCCGCAGTGGGTCACCCCACGACGCGAACTCCGCGCGCAGATCGGCCACGTCGCCGTCGGCAGTCCAGGACTCGGTCCGCCAGTCGCCGGCCGGCACGAACGCGACGACGTTGACCAGCCGGCCGCCGGAGATCGGATCGTGCACGAGGTGGCGGCCTGGGCCCAGCCACAGCGTCCGCACCGGCCGCAGCGCCATCTCCGGAGCGTCGTAGGCCGGGACCAGGCAGCGGAACGCGCACAGCCCAGAGAACCGGAGATGCGGTTCGGGAGCGATCGCCTGCTGGACCACCGAGTGGATGCCGTCCGCGCCGATCGCCAGGTCGGCGGTGACCCGCGCGGTCCGACCATCGCGGCGTGCGAAGGTCAGCTCGACCTCGCGCTCGTCCTGCGCGACCGCGACGCAGCGGCGATCCAGGTGCGGCCGGTCGCCGGGCAGCGCTCGGCCGCGTTCACACGCGACTGGTGCAGCCCGCGCCTCGAAGCAAAACGCCTCGCCACGCTCATGGCTCCGCGCAGCGGCTGGAGGGAGGTACCGCTCATGGATCACTGATCACTCCGGTAGGCGACGTAGCAGGGCGGCGTCATACAAAAAAAGATTCAGCATCGAGTAACCCGGTCCGCGGGGCCACCGGGAGTGCCCGCCGATCGTTCATGTAGACGCACGTCGCGCCGCCGGCACGATAGCGAGACCGTCTCGTCAAGATTGCTTCATGCTTGCGGTGTTCACGCAGTCAGGCAGATCGACCTGGCAATCTCATTACAGTTGGGCAACCGCTGTTTGATTCGCGATTGCGATCCATTCAAAGGCGTGTTACCACTTCGCACATCTGAGACACTCAGAGACATTCAGAGACATTCAGAGACATTCAGAGACATTCAGAGACATTCAGGAGGGTGGCAAAATGGGGAACATTCGTCAGAAGGACAGTTTGCAGAGTCATCGGGGCAGTTTGCAGAGTCATCGGGGATGGAAGGGAGTATGTGCACTATGCAGTGTGACGCTGTCGGTCGTGGCCTGTGCGACCGAACCGGCCACCGCGACCGAGGGCGCGGCGATCCGCGGCGCGACCAGCCTGTCGCCGCCGGGCCCGGGTGACAGCGTTCCACGCGCGGTCGAGCGACCCCTGGTTGCGCCCGCGCTATCCGGCCAGGTCGGGTTCTACGACCTGTTCTTCGGCAGCGGTCAAGCGTACCAGGTCCCGCCGATCCTCGCGGCGGGCGGGACCGCGATCGCGGTCGACGATCCCAGCGCCGCCGAGCTGGCCAACCTCAACGTGCTGTGGGCGCACAATCCAGACAACGGCTTGTACGGTGGCGAGTACCTGTCGCGGCTCGCCGACATCGACGCCGCGGTGCAGAACGGCATGGTCCTCGTGCTCCACGACCGTCTGGTCGCCGGCGCCGCCGGGATCCTGCCGGGCGCCAGCGGCTTCACCATCGTCCGCGACTTCACGGAGGGCGCCGACATCAACATTCGCGACGCCTCGACCCAGGTCACGGTGGGCCTGAACGACACCTCGCTCGATGGTGGAAACTCCTCCAGCCACGGGTTCGCGCTCGACAGCTCGCTGCCGGCCAACGCCAAGCTGATCCTCACGGCCACCACGCCGAGCCATATCGTGACGTTCTGCTATCCACGCGGGAAGGGCGCGGTGATCTACTCTTCGATCCCGCTCGACTTCTACCTGGCGGGCGGCGGCACCAATCCGCCGCGGGACGCGTTCAACAACACCTACGCGCCCAACGTGGTGCAGTACGCGATCGCGGGCGCTTGCAAGGCCAAGTCCAGCGGGCCGCGTCCGACCCCGAACGTCGTGCAATAGCGCGACCGTGACATGACGATTTCAAACCAGGTGAAGGTTGAAAAAAGGTTGAATATGAACATCACGCCAGTCGTGTATCGATCGAAACAAGCCAGTCTGTCATCTCGTGTGTCGTCCACCCTCGGAGTCGCGCTCGCCGCGGCGCTGCTGACCGGGTTCGCTGCCTGCGCATCGGGCGGGCATGACGCAGCCACCAGCGCGACCACGGACGACATCATCGGCGGGTTCCCCGCCAGCAGCGCGAAGCTAAACGCGGTCGGCGCGCTCGGCCTCGCCAACGGCAACGGCGGCTTCACGCCGTTCTGCACCGGCACGCTGATCAGCCCGACCATGGTGCTCACCGCCAAGCACTGCGTGACCGGGCACGATGCAGTGCAGCTCGCGTTCCTGATCGGCCCCAACGCGTTCGCGCCGATCAGGATCGTTCCAGCGCTCGGCACCGCCGTCGAGCCCACCGTCACCGGTGGCGTGATCGACTTCGGCTCGGATGTCGGGATCCTGCATCTCGCCCAGCCGGTCACCGACGTCCCGCTGCTGCCGTTCGCCGCGCTGACCAACGACCGGATCGGCAACCGCCTGGTGGCGCTCGGCTATGGCGTACAGAATACCAAGCTGACGTTCGGCACCCGCCAGAGCGGCTCGATGACGCTGCGCGCGACCGGCGGCTCGGTGTTCGCGGCGATCTTCGGCACGTTCGACAACTTCCTGCAGCACGGCGCCGCGCGGTTGTTCCCCGATCTCGATCCGAACGATCCTGCGCAGCTCGCCGAGCTGCACCAGCAGTTCGACACCACCCTGCTGCTCGACGGCATCGAGGCCTGGCTGGGCGCCGGCGACGGCGACGCCCAGGCCTGTACCGGCGACGGCGGCGGGCCGATCACCGCAAAGCTCAACGACAAGACCACGGTGCTCGGCGTGTCGTCGTGGGGGTTCGGTTCGAACGAGAGCTGCACGCTCGACGGCAGCGCGTACGCCTCGCTGAACCCGGTGTCGCTGGACTTCATCGACTACGAGACCCACTGCCCGCTCGTGCCCCGCGCCGGCACCTGCGAGGGGCTGAACGTCGCGCTGCGCTGCGCGGGCAACGAAGAGGGCGGCCACCGCGAGCTGCGCACCGACTGCAGTGTGCTCGATCAGATCTGCGGCATCGACCCGAGCGGGCAGATCGGCTGCGTCGACGATCCGTGCGAGAACATCCCCGACGGTGGGCTCTGCGACGGCCGGGTCGCGACCCGGTGCAGCCTCCCCGGTGAAGGCGATCGCCATGTCGTGACCACCGACTGCGCCGCGCAGGGGCAGGTGTGCACGGTCGACGGCGGCGCGGCAGCCTGCGTCAACGCGCCCAACACCTGCGCGCACGACCGCTGCGTGTTCGGAGGCGCGCTGAAGCTCGGCTGCGACACCTGCGTGAGCCAGATCTGCGGGGTCGATCCGTTCTGCTGCAACGTGGCGTGGGATGGGATCTGCGTCGGCGAGGTCGGCACCGTGTGCCGCGAAACCTGCCCGGCGAACGCGGCACCGTTGCCGATCCTGCGCTGATCGGACCTCCTCTGGACGGCGCGCCGGCCGAGGCGTCGCCGCGCCTTTAGCCGCGCGCCAGGTCGGCCTCGACGTCGTGGCCGTACAGCCAGGCGCTCTGGCGGAGCGGCTCGCTGCCGGCCAGCGCGGCGTCGCGCGCCTCTTGCGCCGGGCCGTCGTCGAGGTGGTTCTGGACCTCGCGGCCGCGGCTCATCCGCTGGACCTGGCTCGCCCGCGGCCGGCGGATCTGCTCGTAGCGCTGCAGCGCGGCGGCCACAGCGGCAGGGCTCGCGCCGGCGAGGCAGACGGCGAGCACGGCGGCGTCCTCGACCGCCTGCGCGGCGCCCTGGGCGAAGAACGGGAGCATGGCGTGCGCGGCGTCGCCGAGCAGGCTGATCCGGCCCGCGGTCCACCGGTCGAGCGGCTCGCGGTCGAAGATCGCCCAGCGCTTGGTGCGGGTCGCCGACGCGATCAGCTGGCGCAGCCGGCCATCCCACGGCGCGAATTCCGCGCGCAGATCTACGACGTCGCCGTCGGCGGTCCACGACTCGGTCCGCCAGTCGCCGGCCGGAACGAACGCCACGACGTTGACCAGCCGGCCGCCGGAGATCGGGTAGTGCACGAGGTGGCGGCCGGGGCCGAGCCACAGCGTCTGCACCGGGCGGAGCGCCAGGTCCGGCGCGCTCTCCGCCGGGACCAGGCAGCGAAACGCGCACAGCCCCGAGAACCGCGCGCCGATCTCGGGATCGATCGCTTGCCGTACGACCGAGTGGATGCCATCCGCGCCGATCACCACGTCGGCCGCAACCTGCCGGTGGTGGCCATCCCGGCTCGCGAACGTCAGCGCGACCTCGTGCTCGTCCTGCACCAGCGCAACGAGGCGGTGATCCAGGTGGAGCTGCTCGCCGGGCAGCGCTCGCTGCAGCAGGGCCACGACATCGGCCCGGTGGGCGACGTGGCACGGGGCGCCATAGAGCCGCTCGCACTCGTCCCCCATCGGCTGGACCGACAGGACCCGGCCATCAGCCCAGCGCCGGAACTCCCACGCAGCGTCCAGGCGAACAAACCCCGGAGGGCCCACAACGAACCCCGGAACGGCTTCTCCGCCTGCCGGCGCAGGGGCCGGGACAACCCCCGGAACGGAGCGGATGACCCCGAGTTTCCGCAGGAGACGAAGCATGTTAGGCGCGATGACGATGCCGGCTCCCACGGGATGCAGCTCGCCCGCCTGCTCGTAGATGGTGGCCTCGAGGCCCGCCTGCCGGAAGAACAGCGCCGCGGCGAGGCCGCCGATGCCGCCGCCGACGATCGCGATCCGCAGGCTCATCCGGAGTGTTCTCCGCACCGGGCAGCGCCCGGGGCCCGGCGATGGTGGCACATCCGCCGGGCCGCGCGCGCTGCGTTCAGGGCGCCGGCGGCCCGGGTGGCGCCGGCGGCCCGGGTGGCCCCGGTGGCCCCGGTGGGATCGCGCGGGCCGGGTACCGGCGGCGGGCCCAGGCCAGGAACTCCTCGGCCGGCAGGTCGAGGGCCGCGCGGCAGACCTCGCCGACGTGGACCGGGAAGTCGCGCTCGACGACCCAGCGCAGGAAGCTGCGATCGGGGCCGGAGGCGAGCTCGTGGACGGCGGCGTTGGCGTACTTGCCGAAGCCGAGCACGACGACCTCGCCGTCCCAGCGCAGGTGGCGCGAGGGGCCGACCCAGCTGGCGCGCGCGGTGTGCTGTGGATCGCACTTGCACGCGATCGCGTCCCAGTCGTGATCGGCGAGGTCGAACGCGTGCAGCATCGCGGCCAGCACGCGGCCGGTCGCGGCGACGTCGGCGCTGGCGCTGTGCGCGGCCTCGAAGCCGACGCCGACGAAGCGCTGGTGGGCGTGCTGCAGGCTGCGCGGCTCGCACTGCTGCCACAGCCGGAACGCGTCGACGACCTTCTTGCCGGTGAGGTCGAGCATCGGCTTGCCGACCCGGGTGTACTCGGCCTGCAGCATGTCGATGTCGAACGCGATGTTGTAGCCGACGATGACGTCGGTGTCGGCGAACACCGCGGCGACGTCGTCGGCGACCTCGGCGAACGCCGGGCAGCCCGCGAGGTCGGCCAGGGTGATGCCGTGGACCGCCTGCGCGCCGGGATGGATCGGCGCGGTCGGCTTGATCCGCCAGGTCCGGCTGGGCGCGCTGTCGCCGAGGCCGAGCTGGACGCACAGCTCGATCACCTGATCGGTGAGCCGATCGGTGCCGGTGGTCTCGCAGTCGAAGATCACGATGCGCGCGCCCTGGACCGCCTGGACCGCCTGGACCGCCTGGACCGCCTGGACGGCCTGAACGGAGCGCGCGATCACGCGGGCGAGCGCCCCGGAGTCCTCGTCTGCCGCCGGCACCGGCGGCTGTGCGCACGGCCCGCTCCCTGCGGCCACCTCCTCGATCCCTCGAGGGGCTCCGCCCCCCGCCCCGCCGGCAAAGCCGTCGGGGTCCCCACCCTCCGTCTCGCCACGCTCGACGGGCTCCGGCATGCGCTCGGGGGCGTCCGGCATCACCGGCGCCGGGCGCCACTCGAACAGCGACAGCGTACCTTCCACGCCGCCACGCTAGGGCAGCGGTCTGACACCGAATCGCCTTCGGGGATCGGCGAAGATCGCAAGCGATCGAATACCTTGGGATTCACCGAGATCGCGCCCGATCGCGTACGATGGCCGCGATGCAGCGCTGGCTCGCGATCGGCCTCGCGCTCGCCGCCTGCAAGGTGCGCGAGCAGCCCCCGATCACGGCGGCGTGGTCCTGGGACTTCGACGCCGGTCTCGGCGACGTGTTCTACGCCACCGGCGACGGCTACCGCGGCGAGCGCGGCGCGCTGTCGGCGCACGGCGCACACAACCATCCGCTGTGGCTGCGCAAGAAGCTGCCGCGCGACGTCCGGATCGATCTCGACGCCTGGTCGACCGAGCCGCGCGGCGATATCAAGGTCGAGGTGTTCGGCGACGGCCACTCGTTCGACCCCGACGGCGGCCGCTACACCGCGACCGGCTACGAGGTGATCCTCGGCGGCTGGTTCAACGCGAAGTCGATCATCGCGCGGCTCGACGAGCACGGCACCGAGATGGCCGAGCGCACCGAGCCCAAGGTCGTGCCCGGCCGGCACTACCACTGGCGGATCGAGCGCCGCGGCAAGACCATCACGTGGTTCATCGACGACCTCGCGACACCGTTCCTGCGCTACGAGGACCCGCGCCCGCTCGACGGCGCCGGCCACGAGTATTTCGGCTTCAACAACTGGGAGACCGATACCTGGTTCGACAACCTCGTGATCGCGCCGCTGTGACGCTACAATGGCGCGGTCCGGCTCGCCGGTGATGTCCACGCGCCGGTTGTCCGCGTCGTTGGTCCCCGTCGTTGGCCCCCGTCGTTGGTTCCCGTCACTGGTTGCCTTGGCCCGGCATGGAGCAGTTCGGTAAATACTCGCTGGTCCGCAAGATCGGAACGGGCGGCATGGCCGAGGTCTTCCTGGCGCGGACCACCGTGGCGCAGGGGCTCAACAAGACGCTGGTGATCAAGAAGATCCACACCGCGTACGCGCGCAGCCGCCAGTTCGTCGCGATGTTCGTGGACGAGGCCAAGATCGCGCTCGGGCTCAACCACCCCAACATCACCCAGGTATTCGACTTCGGGGCGGTCGCCGACACCTACTTCCTGGCGATGGAGTACGTCGAGGGCATCGACCTGTTGCGCCTGCTGCAGGAGGCCGCCCGGGCCCGACAGCGCCTGCCCTACGGCGTGGCGGCGTACATCGTGCAGCAGCTCGCCAAGGGCCTCGACTACGCACACCGCAAGACCGACGAGTTCGGCCAGCCGCTCGGGATCGTCCACCGCGACGTGTCGCCCCAGAACATCCTGCTGTCGTGGGACGGCAGCGTGAAGATCGTCGACTTCGGGATCGCCCGCGCGCGCGACGTGCACGAGGAGGAGGGCGTGATCAAGGGCAAGTACGCGTACATGTCGCCGGAGCAGGCGCGCGGCGAGCCGGTCGATTGCCGCAGCGACGTGTTCGCGGCCGGCATCGTGCTGTTCGAGCTGGTGTGCGCGCGGCCGCTGTTTCACGGCAAGGGCAAGGACGCGCTGGAGATGGTCAAGTCGGGCGTGCTGCCGCGGCCGCGCGACCACGCGCCGGACCTGCCCGAGGCGCTGGAGCGCATCATCGTGCGCGCGCTCGCGTTCCGCCGCGAGGACCGGTTCGCCACCGCGCGCGACCTGCAGCACGAGCTCGGCAAGTTCCAGCTCGCGTGGGGCCACAAGATCGGTGCGCTGATCGATTCCGGATCGCTCGCCCAGACCCTCGCGCAGATGGTCCCGCACGAGCGCGCGAGCGCGCCGCGGCCTCCGGCCGAGCCCGACGCCGCCGACCGCTCCGCGATCGATCCTGGCTCCGGACCTGGCTCCGGACCTGGCTCCGGGCTCGACTCCGGCGTCGAGGTCGAGCCTCCCGCGGGCACCGACGACGGTGAGCCCCCGGATGTCGGTGACGCGGCGAGCGAGCTCGCGGTCAGCGATCCGGGTGAGCTCCACACGCCGCCGGCGCGCGGCGCGCGGGCCGTCGCAGGTGCCGCGATCGCGGCCGGCGCCGGTTTGCCTCGCCCGGCTGCCACGACCAACCCGCAGGCGCGGCTCGAGCCCCGCCGCGATCCGCGCGAGCGCAAGTACATCTACGTGCTGGAGGGCGTGCTGCGCGGCATGGCGGCGCTGGAGCGGCGGCTCGGCAGCGCCGGCGCAGCGCGCCTGGTCGACGAGTTCACCCAGGTCGCGCGCGACGTCGCGTTCAAGCACGACGCGCTGATCGACGTCCCCCGGCAGGCTCCGGACCGCAAGGACCTGCCGCCGGGCTCCGGCGCCGAGCCCGCGGCCGGAACCGGCCACGGCCCGCGCGGCTCGACCACCGGCATGGGGTACGACAGCATGCTGCGCGTCGTGGTCGGCCTGCCGGTGGCCTCCGAGGACGACGCCGGCCGCGCGATCCGGCTCGCGCTCGCGCTGGTCGACGCGCTCGACGGCATCGGCTCGGACGTCGAGCCCGAGCTCCGGCTCGCGCTCGCGGTCCAGCGCGGCTCGGCGCTGGTCCGGCGCGCCCAGCCCCCGCGGCGCGGCGCGGGCGGCGCGTTCGGCGAGCCGGCGTACGAGCCGGCCTACGAGATCGACGAGGCGACCGCGGCGTTCGCCCACAAGCTCGCGCGCCAGGCCCGCGGCGCCGAGATCCTGGTCGGCGGCCGGGTGTTCCGCGCGGCGCGCGCCGACTGGGTGTTCGAGCCGCTCGCCGCGATCGACCTGCCCGACGAGCTGCCGGCCGGCGGCTCGGGCAAGATCCCGCTCGACGATGACACCGATCCGGGCGTCCGGCGCGCGCGGGTCTACCGGCTGCGCGGCCCCAAGGAGCGGGCCCAGCGCCTGCGCGAGCGCCGCGACACCGGCCGGCTGTACGGCCGCGACCTCGAGCTCAAGGCGCTGCGCGACGCCTGGCGCGACGTGCTGGTCACCCGGCGCAAGCGCCAGATCGTCATCATCGGCGACGTTGGGGTCGGCAAGCGCATGCTGGTCCGCAGCTTCCTCACCGGGCTGTCGCCGAGCGAGGCCGTGGTGGTCCGGACCTCGGCGCGGGTCGGCACGGCGATGACCCCGTACGGCGTGTTCGCCGATCTGGCGCGCGACGTGCTCGGGCTGGCCGAGGACGCCGAGCCCCACCAGGTCGAGCGCCGCCTGCTGCGCGCGCTGCCGCTGCTGTACCCCGGCGACGAGGACTCGCGCGAGGCGCGCACCGCGCTCGCCACGGTCGGCCTGCTGCTCGGCGTGCGCACCGCCGCCGCCGCGGAGCCCGATGGGACGATCGACGCCGACGCCCGGCGCCAGACCCTGATCCAGCTGCTGACCCGGGTCGAGCACCGGCTCGACAGCGACAAGCCGCTGGTGATGTTCGCCGAGGACGTGCACTGGGCCGACCAGGAGAGCCAGGAGCTGTTCGCCGCGCTGCTCAAGATCCGGACCCCGCGGCCGATCCTCGGCCTGATGACCAGCCGCCCGGATCCGCGGATCCAGCGGCTCGCCCGGGAGCTCGGCACCGAGATCGTGCTGCTCGACGAGCTGACCGACAGCGCGCGCCGCGAGATGGTCGCCGAGCGGCTGGTCCCCGGCCCCGGCGTCGACGAGCTGATCGATCAGATCGCCGCGCGGTGCGGCGGCAACGCGTTCTTCATCCAGGAGCTGCTCGACACCCTGGTCGAGCGCGGCGTGCTGGTCCCCGAGACCGAGGCCGGCGGCGGGCGGCCCGGCCTGCTGCGCTGGGTCAAGCGCGATGCGCCGATCCAGGTCCCGTCCACCATCGAGGATCTGATCCTGTCGCGGATCGACGCGCTGCCGGCCGCCGAGCGCGACGCCCTGGTCCACGCCGCCGTGCTCGGCCGCCACGTCTCGGCGGCGGCGCTGTCGCCGCTGCTCGGCCGGCCGGTGCGGCTGGAGCTCGACGAGCTGGTCCGCCGCGGCCTGCTGTCGCCGCGCCCCGAGACCGACGAGTACCGGTTCAAGAACGACATGACGATGACCGTGGCGTACGGCCTGATCCCGCCGGAGACCCGCGTCCAGATGCACCGCTCGGTCGCCGCGCGGATCGCGGGCGCCCCGGCCTACCGGGTCGGCCAGGACGACGCGCTGATCGCGCGCCACCTCGAGCTCGCCGGCGATTCCGCGGCGGCCGCCGACCGCTACCTGCGCGCCGCCGGCCACGCGGTCGACCTCGGCGGCGACGCCGACGCGTTCCGCCAGCTGGCGCGCGCGCTCAAGCTGCTGCCGGCCGACGACCACCAGCGCCGGTTCACCGCGCACCGGCTGCGCGAGGAGATCCTGCGCCGGCTCGCGCGCCGGCCGCAGCAGCTGCGCGAGCTCCACGCCCTGCGCCAGGCGGCGGAGCGGCTCGGCGATCCGGCCCGGCTCGCCACCGCGCACTGCGCGCTCGCCCAGTTCTACATCGACGTCGGCAAGCCGGCCGCGGCGCTGCGCGCGGCCGGCCCCGCCCAGCAGCTCGCGCGCGACGCCGGCGATCCGCTGCTCGAGGCCGAGGTCCTGCGCCTGCGCGCCGCGATCGCCCGCCTGGTCGGCAACGCCGAGGACTCGCTGCGCCTGGTCGAGCAGGCGCTCGCGATGTGCGACCGCACCGCGACCGACACCGCCCGCCCCGCACCGCCGATCCTGGTCGCGCGCGCCGCCATCCTCGACCAGCGCGGCGCCGCGCTGTGGTACATGGGCCGGCTCGAGGCGGCGATCGAGAGCTACGCCGAGGCGCTCGTGATCTACCGCGCGCTCGGCATGGCCCGCCAGGAGGCCCGCGCGCTCAACAACATGGGCATGGTGTTCTCCGCGCTCGGCGAGTACGAGGAGGCGCTCGCCCACCACAAGAGCGCGCTCAAGCTCGACCAGGCGCTCGGCGACCGCTCCCACATCGCGCAGAAGCTCGGCAACATCGGCCAGTGCTACTCCGACCTCGGCGACGTCGACCGCGCCGAGAGCTACCTCGGCAAGGCGCTCAAGCTCGCCCAGCAGACCGGCGACCTCGCGGCCGCCGCCGAGGCCGCGGTGTCGCTCGGCCAGGCCAAGCTGCAGCGCGGCCACGCCCGGGCCGGCCTCGACCTGTTCGAGCGCGGCCTCGCGCTCGCCACCGACAACCGCGATCGCTACCAGGAGGTCCGCGCGCGCCAGTACATCGCGCTCGCCCACCTCACCCTCGGCAACCCGCCCGAGGCCGCGCTCGAGATCGCCCGATC
Source organism: Kofleriaceae bacterium (assembly GCA_041495365.1). GTDB lineage: Bacteria > Myxococcota_A > Polyangia > Haliangiales > Haliangiaceae > JABFXX01. The sequence goes on from JBGQCL010000005.1 coordinate 57,330, forward strand.
GGCCACCGAGTGGGCGCGCAAGATGCCGATGCTGGTCGGCATCATCTACGGCCTGGCGCTCCAGGGCCTCGCGCTGTCGCGCCTGGGCCGCCACGACGAGGCGGTGGCGTGCGCCGACGACGCGGTCCACCGCCTCGAGGGCGCCCGGCCCGACGGCGCCGAGCACATCCACCGCTGGCGCGCCGAGGTCCTCGCCGCCGCCGGCCGGATCGACGACGCGCGCGCCGCGCTCGACCGCGCCGACGCCGAGATCGCGGCCAAGGCCACCAAGCTGCGCGACCCCGAGCTCCGCCGGCTCTACCTCGCCAGCCGCCGGCTGCCGCGGTAGCCGCGGCCCGATCCTGTCGCGACCGTCGGACCATGGTTGCGGACGTGGTATGACCAGGTTATACCATCAGAATGAAGACCGCAATCTCGTTGCCGGATCCGCTCTTCGAGGAAGCGGAGCGCGTCGCTGCACGGCTTGGGCTGTCGCGCAGCGAGCTGTACGCGCGCGCGATCACGAGGTTCGTTCGTGAACAATCGGGTGACGCGATCACGGAAGCTATCAACCGAGTCGTGCAGAAGCTACCACCGGCGTTGGATCCGGTGCTGGCGCGTCTACAGGCCGCGTCGCTCGGGACCGACGAGGGCGGGTTCGAGGACTGGGTGAGCGTTCCCAAGGGGCGGCGCCGAGGCAAGGCGAAACGTGGATGACATCCGACGCGGTCAGGTATGGTGGGTCGATCTGACCGCGGAGCCACGAGGCTCCGAGCCTGGATTCCGGCGACCCGTCGTGGTGATCCAGGACGACTACTTCAATCGCAGCGCACTCGCTACCGTGGTGGTCATCGCGGTGACGAAGAACATGGCACTCGCTGCGCTGCCTGGGAACGTCGTGATTTCGCCACGCGAGACTGGGCTCAAGCACGACTGCGTCGCGAACATCACCGCGGTGATCACGGTCGACCGGAAGTTCTTCGCGGATCCGGGGCACCCACTCGGCGCGCTGTCAAAGCCGACCATGAATCTCATCGACAAGGGCCTCGCGCTCATCCTCTCGCTGTGACCGTTCCCACGGTGTCCTCGCCGCGCTCGGTTGCCGCGGAGACTCCCCAGCCACGTCACACCCGCGGTCGACCACCGAGTGGGCGCGCAAGATGCCGATGCTGGTCGGCGTCATCTACGGCCTGGCGCTGCAGGGCCTCGCCCGACGCCGCGCTCGACCGCGCCGACGCCGAGATCGCCTCCAAGGCCGCCAAGCTGCGCGACCCCGAGCTCCGCCGGCTCTACCTCGCCAGCCGCCAGCTGCCGCGCTGATCACCGCCATGCCCGACGATTCCGCGGAATCGTGCAGCTACTCGTCATCGACGAGCTCGTACGTGACATGCACGGTGTCGCCCTCGCGCAGCGGCGGCAGCTCGATGGTCTGCATCGCGCCGCGCAGGCAGTCGTCGAGCGCGGCGGGCAGCGGTTGGTCGTGCTCGTCGGCCAGCTGATCTGCGTCGACGAGCGTGCCGATGTCGGAGTCGCCGGTCAGAACCAGCTTGCCCTGGATGTGAAGTCGCCGGGCGGCGTCGGGGTGCGCGGCCTTCTTGTAACACTCGCGCAGGAACGGCGCGGTCTCCAGCAGGGCAGTGTGGAGCGGCGTCATGCGCGGCCTTCAGATCGGCCGCGCCGACTCGGGCCTGGATGGCTCCGGTCCGGCGCGCCTAGACAACGTTACCTACAAATGTTAGCTATGTTGTCATGTTCGGTCCTGGAAAGGCGCTGTTTCTGCGCAACCTCCCCTCCGATCTCGTCCGGGAGGCCAAGGCCACGGCAGCCCGCCGTGGCAAGACCCTGACGGCGTTCGTCTGTGAAGCGCTCACTCGATCCCTCCGAGTGGAGGATGCACCATCGAACGAACCCGACGTCCTGGTCGATGACATCGCCTGGTACCAGCGAAATCGATCGAAGCTGCTGCGGCGGTATCGAGGGGAGTACGTGGCAATCGTCGATGCCGCGGTGGTCGATCACGATCGCGATTTCAGCGCCCTGGCCGCGCGCGTGTTCGATCGGTTCGGGAACCGAAGCATCTACATGCCCCGTGTGCAGCGCGACGAGACCGTGGTGCGGATCCGATCGCCGAGGCTCAGGACGCCGTGATCACTCGCTTCGCCTATGACAAGAGCTTCGATCCTCCAGCCCCGATCCTCCCGGTGCGCGTTGCTCGCCCGATCGGCGAGGATGCTGCGATGCTGCCGATGCTCGTCGACACCGGCGCGGACTGTACGCTCGTACCCACGCGCATCGTCCGCCGCCTCGGCCTTCCACAGATCGATGTCGTCACCCTCAGCGGGGTCGGCGGTGTCAAGCAGCGTGCGACGGTGCACGCGGCCTCGGTCGAGCTGGGAGAGCTTCGGGTCACCGCTCGAATCATCGCATTTGCCGACGAAGCGATCCTGGGCCGCGATGTATTGAACCAGGGCGTCGTGACCCTGGATGGCCCGAGCCTCACCATTTCCTTGCAGCCGGCGGCCCGGAAGCGACGCGGCTCGCGCGCAGCGCGATAGTCCTTGGACGAACCGCGGGACGCTGCCGATTGGGGACCGTTCAGCCGCCGAACAGCAAGACCTGAATACGCGAGGAGTCACCTCCGAGGCCTGCCGGCGAGCTGGCTGGCCCCGATCGCTCGTTGTCATCGCTCAGCACCCGCACGCCTCGATCCGGCCGAGCACGCGATCGATCGGACCGGCGGAGATCACGACCTGATCTGCGTGCGTTGCCGCGCACGTCGGGATCCAGATCACGAACCACTGCGGTGTGAGATCGTGGCTCGCGTATCCCGGTAGCCGGCGTAGCGGAACGATCGAAGGCAAGCAGCCGGCGCCGCGGCCGTCGACGGCAAGGATCGCATCCCCCCCTCGCGCCTCGACCCGCCACGCCCGCGCCATGGGCTCGCGGGCAGCCACCTCGATGCGCGTCACCTGGATCATCGAGCGCGGCTCTGCGAGCTCCAGGCTGTCTTCCGACGATGGCTCGTAGAGCTTCCAGTCGACCCCGAGCCAGCGATCGGCGAGGATTCCCGCCGCGCCCAGCGCGACTGTCAGCGCGGCTCTGGCCGTCGAGGCACGCGACGACAACGACCCTGTCGGCACGGCAGGACCGCAGCCGCTCACAGATCCAGCGCAGCGGCAAGGTGGTGTCCTCGGGATAGTCACCATAGTCCTTTGCGATCACCAGCGCGGGTTCGTCGTCGATCATCGCGACCAGTCCACCGAGCGCGATCAGCAGCGTGGTCACGTCGCGATCGACGAGCTCGTCGACATGTCGTTTCAGGCTCGCTCGGTCCACCGCGTCCGCCATCGGCGATAACCGACGAACTCTCCAAGGAGGAGTTGTCGCCAGCAACACCTCTCCGACACGCCCCAGGACTGCGGAGAGATCGACTGTGCCAGGCCCGGCGACCAGCAGGGCTTCGCCTGCACCTGCCCAGTTCGTCATGCAGCGGCAGATGCTACCAGCGCACTTGTCACCGACAACCGCGATCGCTCGTCACCGAACGAACCTCTCGGCGACGTGATCGGACAGCTGTCGGGTGACCGGCGACGATCGACGCGAAGCCAACGCGCCGCGCCAGCGCTCGTGCGGCTCAGCCGGCGAGCAGCGAGGCCTGGCCGAACACGCGGCCGTGGGCGTCGCCCTGCATGACGTCGGCCTGGTGCAGCGCGCCGAGCAGGGCGCGGGCCGGAGCGTCGTGCGCGGTCGCGGCGCGCCAGGCGTCGGCGAACTCGGCGGCCGGGACGTCGCCGACCACGGTGATCAGCATGAACCGGGCGTCCGGCGGGCCCGACATCCGCTCGACCTTGAACCGGGTGACGACCTCCTCCAGGAAGCCGACCAGGCGCGACGGCTCGGCGACGTCGAGCGTCATGAACAGCGCATGGCCGCCCTCACGGTCGCCGTCCGCGCCGGGGCTCACGGGGCGAAACGTCACGTCGCGGATCTGGTTGGTCGCCACGGGTCACGGTAGCACGCGCGCCGGGCTGCGAAATGTTGCCGCACCGGCGGGCAGGTGCATCCGGGCCGCGGATCTGCCAGGGTCCAGGCGTGCGGCTCACGCGGTCCATCACACCGATCCCGGGACGCCGGCTGCTGATCGCGTTGCTGGTGATCTTCGCCGCCGCGGTGGTGCCGGCGGTGATCGTGCCGACGCTGATGTGCCGGCCCGCGGATCCCCAGCTCGAGGACCTCGGCCCGGTGGGGTCGTTCGCGCTGACCGACGAGCGCGGCGAGCCGTTCACCGACGCGGCGCTGCGCGGCCACGCAACGCTCGTGAGCTTCCTGTTCACGCGCTGCGACACGATCTGCCCGGTGACGACGATGAAGATGGCGCGGCTGCAGGACCGGACGTTCGACGCCGGCGCCCGGGTCAAGCTCGCGTCGTTCTCGGTCGACCCGGCGTACGACACGCCGGCCCGGCTCGCCGAGTACGCCCGGCGGTACCACGCCGACCCGGCGCGCTGGCGGTTCGTGACCGGACCGGTCGAGGACATGCGCCGGCTGGTCGAGGGGCCGTTCATGAACTCGATGGCCAGCGAGGGCGTGACGCCGTCGGGCGCGCCGGCGATCTCGCACAGCGGCTACTTCCTGCTGATCGACGGCAACGCCCACATCCGCGGCGCCTACGACTCGAGCGACATCCACAAGCTCGACGACATGGAGCGCGCCGCGCGCTACCTGGTCCGCACCGGCCGCTGATCGCGGCCGCCTCCGCGGCGCCGGATCGCTCCGCCCCTGCGGGTGACCGTCCGGGAGCGCCGGCGGGCGGCCTGCATCTTCGATGGTCCACGGCTCGGGAATTCAACTAGACTGCCGCCGATGACGATCTGGACGCGACGCGGATTCCTCGGCGCCACCGGCGGTCTGGTGATCGGCTTCGCGCTGCCGGTCCGCCGCCGGCCCTACCTGGTGGAGGCGGCGCCGGCCGGCGAGCCGGCGACCGTCACCGCGTTCCTGCGGATCGGGACCGACGACGTGGTGACGGTGATGGCCAACCACTCCGAGATGGGCCAGGGGGTGTGGACCACGATCCCGATGCTGATCGCCGAGGAGCTCGAGGCCGACTGGTCGAAGCTCCGGGTCGAGCACGCGCCGGTCGCGCCGGAGTTCGCGCGGCCCGGCGGGCGCGGCCAGGGCACCGGCGGCTCGAGCACGACGCGCTCCGAGGTCGAGCGGCTGCGCCAGGTCGGCGCGACCGCGCGGATGATGCTGATCGAGGCCGCGGCGCGGCGCTGGAAGGTCCCGGCCGACCGGCTGCGCGCCGAGGCCGGCCACGTGATCGGCCCCGGCGGGCGGCTGTCGTTCGGCCAGCTCGCCGCCGACGCCGCGAAGCTGCCCCCGCCGGCCAGGGTCGCGCTCAAGGATCCGGCGAGCTGGAAGATCATCGGCAAGCCGATGCGCCGGCTCGACAGCCCGGAGAAGATCACCGGCCGCGCGGTGTTCGGCATCGACGTCCAGCTCCCCGGCCTGCTCACCGCGGTGGTCCGGCGCCCGCCGACGTTCGGCGGCCAGGTCAAGTCGTTCCGCGCCGACGCGGCGCTGCGGGTGCCCGGTGTCCGCCAGGTCGTCGGCGTGCCGTCGGGGGTCGCGGTGATCGCCGATCACTTCTGGGCGGCCAAGCTCGGCCGCGACGCGCTGGAGGTCGACTGGGATCCGGGCCCCGGCGGCGAGTTCTCGACCGACGGCTACCTCGCGAAGCTGCGCGAGCTGGTCCACCAGAACGGCGAGCCGGCCGCCGACAAGGGCAACGCCGAGGCCGCGCTGGCCGGCGCCGCCCGGCGGATCGAGGCCCAGTACGAGCTGCCCTACCTCGCGCATGCGCCGATGGAGCCGCTCAACGCCACGGTGCGGATCGCGCCCGACGCGTGCGAGATCTGGACCGGCACGCAGTCGCAGACCGGCGACCAGAGGGCCGCCGCCGAGATCCTCGGCCTCGCGCCCGAGAAGGTCGCGCTCCACACGACGTTCCTCGGCGGCGGGTTCGGCCGGCGCGCCGCGCTCGGCCAGGACTTCGTGCGCGAGGCGGTCGAGGTCGCGCGCGCCGCCCGCGCGCCGGTCAAGACGGTGTGGACCCGCGACGACGACCTGCGCGGCGGCCGCTACCGGCCGATGTTCGTGCACCGCGTCGAGGGCGGGCTCGACGCCGGCGGCTGGCCGGTCGCGTGGCGCCACACCATCGCCGGCCAGCCGATCGCGCGGCCGGGCGGCACCGACACCTCCGGCTTCGAGGGCATCGCCGACTCGCCGTACCTCGGCGCGCTCGCCCACCTGGTGACGTTGCACTCGCCGCAGACCCCGGTGCCGGTCCAGTGGTGGCGCTCGGTCGGCAACAGCCACACCGCGTTCGCGATGGAGTCGTTCGTCGACGAGCTCGCCCACGCCGGCAAGCGCGATCCGCTCGCGCTGCGCCGCCGGCTGCTCGCCGACCACCCGCGCCAGCTCGCCGTGCTCGACGCGGTCGCCGAGCGCGCCCGGTGGGGCACGCCGCCGGCGGCGGGCATCGGCCGCGGCCTGGCGATCCACGAGTCGTTCGGCAGCGTGGTCGCCCAGGTCGCGGATGTCTCGGTCGCGGACGGCCGGATCCGCGTGCACCGCGTGGTGTGTGCGATCGACTGCGGCCTCGCGGTCAACCCCGCCGGCATCACCGCGCAGATGGAGTCGAGCATCATCTACGGCCTGTCGGCCGCGCTGTACGGCGCGATCCACATCGATCACGGCCGGGTCCGCGAGTCGAACTTCCACGACTACCCGGTGCTGCGCATCCACGAGGCGCCGGCGATCGACGTGGTGATCGTGCCGAGCAAGGCGGCGATGGGCGGCGGCGGCGAGCCGGGCACACCGCCGATCGCGCCCGCGGTGGCCAACGCGGTGTTCGCGCTGACCGGCAAGCGGCTGCGCGTGCTGCCGATGATGTCCGCGACTTGACCGCCCGGCCCGCGCTGACGGGGTGATCCGCCCCGGCCAGTCGTGCCACACTACCCGGGTTGGCCGCGACACTTCACGTCCTGCTCTCGCTGTCCGGGATCGCGCTGCTGTACTGGGGCGCCGAGTGGCTGATCCGCGGCTCGGCGCAGATCGCGCGCGCGTTCGGGGTCAAGCCGCTGGTCGTCGGGCTGACCGTGGTCGCCTACGGCGCGTCGGCCCCCGAGCTGACGATCGCGACCGAGGCCGCGCTGACCCACCACGAGCCGATCGCGCTCGGCGTGGTGGTCGGCTCGTGCGCCGCCAACATCAGCCTGATCCTCGGGATCACCGCGCTGATCTCACCGCCGACGATCGACGGCCGGATCATCCGGCGCGAGGTCCCGGTGCTGCTCGGCTCGGCGATCGCGGTGCCGCTGTTGTTCCGCAACGGCATCCTGTCGCGGCTCGAGGGCGCCGTGCTGGTGATCTGCGCCGTGGTGTTCACGATCGCCACGCTGGTGGTGTCGTCGCGGCTCGATCCCGATGACCCGCTGGAGCAGGAGGCGCGGCGCACCGAGGAGACCGCGGCGACGCTGGCCGGCAAGGCCCGGCCGCAGGGCTCGCGCGGGACCGCCGCGCTGCAGACCGCGATCGGGTTGATCCTGCTGGTGATCGGCGCCGACCTGTTCCTGCGCGGCGGCCGCGACCTCGGCAAGGACCTCGGGATGTCCGAGCGGATGCTGGGCCTGACCGTGATCGCGCTCGGCACCGCGCTGCCCGAGCTGATCGGATCGATCGTCGCGGCGTCGCGCGGCAACGCGGCGCTGGCGATCGGCTCGGTGATCGGCTCGAACGTGCTGAACGTGTTCCTCGTGCTCGGCGTGACCGCGTACCTCCGGCCGATCCACGCCGGCGAGCTCATCCACCTGTCCGACCTGCTCGGTCTGGTCGGCATCACGCTGCTCGGCATCCTGATGCTGCGCGGATCGCGCAAGATCTCGCGCGGCGAGGGGCTCGTGCTGGTGGCGGCCTACGTCGCGTTCGTGACCACCGCCGCGCTGTTCTGAGATCCCGCGGCGTTGCGACCGCCGCGCCCCGCGGCATCAACGAAATGCTCCGTTGTGCCGATGACCTGTGCACCCCCATGCGCGAGATCCTCCGAGCCGGCGGTGTCCTGACGACCCTCGCCGCGGCGTGGCTGGGGCGGCCGGCCGCCGCCGCCGCCGAGCCCGCGGCGTCCCCCGGTCTCGTCGCTCCGGCGATCGCGCTCGACGACCTGCCGGTGCCGCTCGCGCCGCGGCCGCGCGCGACCCTGATGTGGGAATCGATCGATCCGGCCACGGTGTCCGGCGAGGTCAACACCCACACGATCTACGTGCACCGCTGCGTCGGCTCCGATTGCACGGTGGTCCAGGGCACGACCAACTCGACGGCGAGCCCGGTGCGCTCCAGCCTGGGCCACGGCGTGCTGGCGGAGTTCTCGCAGGGCGACGCGACGTGGAACACCGTGATGGACTGCATGCGCGAGGTCTACGCGCCGTTCAACGTCCAGATCACCGACGTGTCGCCCGGCTCGGCCCCGCACTTCGAGATCATGGTCGGCGGCCGGCCCGAGCAGATCGGCCTGCCGACCGGGATCGGCGGCGTGTCGCCGTTCAGCTGCCAGCCCTACATCCCGAACTCGGTGGTGTTCGTGTTCGACGTGTGGGGCAACGACCCCGAGGAGCTGTGCGCGACCGCGGCGCAGGAGGTCGCGCACTCGTTCACGCTCGATCACTGCACCGAGCCGAGCGATCCGATGACGTACTTCCCGTACAAGGGCCGCCGGCACCACGTCAACGCGCAGATCCAGTGCGGCAGCGACTGCGACAACAATCACCGCTCGCCGCTGGGCGCGCCGTGCGTCGGCCCGAACTTCCAGGACCACGCCTGCGCGTGCGGCAGCGGCGCGCAGACCCAGAACGACGTCCAGGTGATCTCGGCGCTGTTCGGCGGCGGACAGACGCCGCCCGACGTCCGGATCGTCACGCCGCGGATCGGCGACACCGTCGAGCCGGGGTTCTCGGTGTCGGCCGAGATCACGGACGACGTCGCGGTGGCGTCGGCCGAGCTGCGGGTCGACGGGCAGCTGACCGGCAGCGCGGCCGCACCGCCGTGGGTGTTCACCGGCCCGGCGATGATGACCGACGGCACGCACACGCTGGAGGTCACCGGCTACGACAACCTCGGCGCGCCCGGCCGCGCGCGGATCCAGGTCATCGTCGGCCCCGGTTGCAAGTCGGCCGCCGACTGCCCGGATCCGAGCAACGCCTGCATCGCCGGGCGCTGCGTCACCGGCCCCGGCGTCCAGGGCGGCCTGGGCCAGGTCTGCACCGCCGCGACCGACTGCGCGTCGTGGATGTGCGCCAACGACGACGGCAGCCAGTACTGCGTCGAGGAGTGCCGGCCCGGCCAGTGCCCGGGCGGGTTCGGTTGCCGCGACGACGGCATGGGCGGCGGGGTGTGCTGGCCGGGCTTCCACGAGGGCGCGGGCTGCGCCGCCGGCGGCCACGACTCGCCGATCGGGGCGCTCGCGCTCGGCCTGGGGTTCGCGGCGGCGGTTCGCCGGCGGCGGATCAGCGCACGACCGCGGTCCGCGCCGCCGCCTCGGCGATGATCGCCAGCTGGAGATCGATGCGCGCGAGCCGCGCCGCGAGCAGCTCCGGCACGCCCGGGATCGCCTCGCGGCGCTGGTAGGCGGGCGGCGCCGGGGTCAAGCGCTCGCTGCGCAGCGCCCCGGCCACGCCGCGCAGGGCGCGCTCGACCTCGGTGCCGGTCGCCGCGAGCGCGCCCGCGGCAGCGCCGGGGTCGGCGACGTGGCGCGCGGTGGCGAACGCGCTCAGCGTGGCGGCCAGCCGGCGCGTCACCGTCGCCAGCACCATGTGCGACTCCAGCACCTCGGGCGGCGGGCCCTCGGCGGCGAGCCGGTCGAGCGACAGGTCGGCGTTGTTCAGCGCGCGGCCGGCGCGGCGGCGCGCCGCGATCACGGCGGCCGCGCGCGCGGGCGCCTGGCCCGCGACCGCGCCGAACACCTCGCGCGCGTAGCCCGCGGCGGCGTCGAGCGCGTCGGCGAGCCGGTCGCCGGTCCGGGTCGACTCGCGGCTCGGCCACAGCAGCACGGCGCCCACCACCGCGATCCCGGCGCCGAGCAGCGTGTTGACGATCCGCAGCTCGATCAGGTGGGTGTCGCGGGCATGGACCTCGGCGAGCAGGACGAAGGTCGGGGTCAAGAACAGCGCGTACAGGCCGTAGTTGAGCTGGAGCACGGCGGCGCTGACCGCGGCGAACCCGATCGCCGCGATCGCGATACCGAGCGGATCGCGGACGATCGCGGTGATCGCGGCCGCGATCAGGCCGCCGAGGATCGTGCCACCGACGCGCTGCAGGCCGCGCGTGAGCGTCGCGGGCAGGTAGGGCTGGAGCAGCAGCACCGCGGTCAGCGTCGCCCAGTAGGCGCGCTCGAGGTGGAGCGCACGGGTCGCCGCCATCGCGGCCAGCACGACCAGCGCGACCCGCACGGCGTGGCGCAGCACCACCGAATCGCGATCGAGCGAACCGCGCAGCGCGTCGATCCGCGCCGGCCACCGGCTCCCCCCGCTGTCCGCCGCGGCCGATGGAGCGGCGGTCGGCGCCGGGTCACCGTCGGTCGCGAGGCTGTCGACCACGCCGCCGATCGCCGCGACGTCCTCGTGGATCCGCCGGACCAGCGACAGCGCGTGATCGACCTCGGCGCGCGCGAGCGGCTCGAGCGCAGCCGGCGCCGGCGCCGCCGCGGACGGCTGCCACGACAGCGGCAGCAGCGGAGGCAGCGCGTCCTCGACCGCGATCCGGTCGGCGATCTCGTCGAGCCGGGCGACCGCGATCGCCAGCCCGGCTTGCAGGTCGCCGGCGACCACCCCGCGCGCCGCGTCGCCGAGGTGGTCGACGACCTCCTCGACGTTGATCAGCACGCCGAACAGCGGATCCACCGCCTCGACGATCAGCAGCAGGCGCTCGCCGCGGCCGATCTCGCCGCGCCGCCCGCGCCGGGTCGCCGCGAGCACCGCGCGCGCGGCCTCCAGGGTCTCGCGGATCGCGCGGTGCCGGCGGGTCACCGCGTCGCGCCAGCCCTCGGGGTCCCGGTCGTCGCGCGCGGCGATCTCGGCGGCGTGGCGGGCGACCTCGCGGACGCAGCGCATCGCGGCCAGCCGCGCCGGCCGGTAGATCCGGACCGGCCACAGCAGCAGGGCGAGCACGAGGGTCCACGCCCCGCCGGCGAGGACGCCCAGCGCCGGCAGCCACGGCCGCGCCGGATCGTGGGGCAAGGTGGTCGCGACGATCAGCTGCACGGCGATCGTGTTGCCGACCGCCACCGCCGGCCCCGACCAGGTCGCCGCCATCGCGCAGATCGCGGTGCCGATCGCCACGACCAGCGACACGACGTGCGAGTCCGCCGCGAGCGTGCCGACCAGCGCGCCGAGCGCCCCGCCGGCGATCGCGGCGAGCATCGCGGCCGCGCGCGTACGGTAGGCCCCGCCCTTGTCGACCAGCACGACGCCGAACCCCCCGAGCGTGGCCCAGGTCATGACCAGCGGGTGGATCCGAGCGGCGATCAGCATCGGCGCGGCCACCGCGAGCGCGGCGCGCAGGCCGACCCACAGCGCGGGCCGCCCCGGCTGCAGCCGCGCGGCCTCGCGGGCCAGTTGCTTCACGCGCTCGAGGTCGACCTGCACGTTTCCCCCCTGGACTACCACGCGCGGCCGGCGCCGCGGCGGGCGCGATCGTGCTACGCCGGCATCGTGAACGTGCGCGACTACGCCGAGCAGATCGTCACGAGCCGAGCGCTCGCGGACAAGCTCGCGCCGCCCCCCGTCCCACCCGGCCACATCGACGATGCCGCGCTCGACCCCACCGCGCCGCCCGTGCGGATCGCGGCGCCCGGCCGGCCGGCCAACCTGGCGATCGTCCCCGGCCGCCAGGCCAGGGTCCCGCCGCTCGCCGGGATGCGCGACAAAGATCAGCGCGCGCGGATCCTCCACGCGCTCGCCAACCACGAGCTCCAGGCGATCGAGCTGTTCGCCTGGGCGGTGCTCGCGTTCCCCGCCGCGCCGGCGGCGTTCCACCGCGGGCTGCTCGCGATCCTCGCCGACGAGCAGCGCCACCTCGCGCTCTACCAGGGCCGGCTCGCCGCGCACGGCGTCGCGCTCGGCGATCACCCGGTCACCGGCCACTTCTGGAACAAGCTCGACCACCTGACCGGACCGTGTGAGTTCGTGTGCGCGATGAACCTGACGTTCGAGAACGCCAACCTCGACTTCGCCGGCGACTACGCCGCCGCCGCGCGCGCCGCCGGCGACGACGCGACCGCGGCGGTGCTCGACCAGGTCCACGCCGACGAGATCCGCCACGTCCACTTCGGCTGGATCTGGCTGCGCCGGCTCGCCGGCGATCGCCCGCCCTGGCAGGCCTACCTCGACCACGTGCGGCCACCGCTGGGGCCGGCCCGCGCGCGCGGCGCCCGGTTCGACCGCGAGGCGCGCCGCCGGGCCGGGTTCGACGAGGCGTTCATCGCCGCGCTCGAGGCGGCCGCGCCGACCCGTCCGAGCGGGCAGCCGCGGTGAGGCTGCTCGGCAACCTCGACTGCGAGGCGCGCTGGGCCGGCGCGGCGCTGCCCGGCGCGGTGCAGCGGCGGATCAGCCTGTATGCGACGCTGCTTGCGGCGTGCGCCCCCGACGGCGACGACCGCCCCGAGATCTGGGTGCCGGCCGAGGTCGACGCTGCGCGCCTGATCGCGCACCCGCGCTGGGCGCCCCCGGTGGTCCGGGCGCTGGTGCACGTTCCACGTGCCGGTGGGGAAGGGCCGAGCCCCCCGTGGCCGAGGCCTTCAGGATCGATGCCCCCGGATGCGCTGCCCGCGTTCGATCTCGCGTGGGCCGATCCGGCGGCCGCAGCAGCCAACGATCGCAGCCGCGCGCTCGCGATCGCCGGCGAGCTTGGCGTCGCGCTGCCCGGCGCGCGGGTCGTCGCGTCGCTCGCCGAGCTCGATGCCCACCTCACCGGGTTCGCCGGCCGGCCCTGGATCTGCAAGGCTCGGTGGACCGCCGCCGGCCGCGATCGCGCGCGCGGCACCGGCGACGCGCTGATCGGCGAGCTCCGCATCCGGATCTCCCGCATGCTCCAGCGGTTCGGGCCGCTGGTGTTCGAGCCGTGGCTCGATCGCGTCGTCGACCTCGGCGTGTGCGGCGAGGTCACCGCGGCCGGCGAGGTCCGGCTGCTCGAGCCCCACCGGATCGCGACCGACCCGCGCGGTGGGTTCCTCGGCATCGAGCTGTCACCGCGGATCGATCCAGGCTTCGCCGAGCCGCTGTGCGCCGTGGCACGCGCCGCCGCGACCCGGCTCGCCGCCCAGACCGGCTATCGAGGGCGGTTCGCGATCGACGCCTTCGTCTATCGTGACCCCGGACGTGACCCCGGACGTGCCCCCGTGCGTGATCCCCAGGGCGGCCCCCGGAACGCCCCGGGGAGCGTCGCCCACCTGCTACACCCGCTGTGCGAGATCAACGCACGGAACAGCTTCGGCTGGATCGCGCACGCGCTGGCCCGCCGGCTCGGCGCCCGCCGGCTCGGGTTCGACACCCCGCCGCCAGGAGCGACCGTGCTGATCGCGCCCGGCCCCGATCGCGTCACGGCCTGGTGCGCCTGACCGGCACCGCGGCGGTCGATCCCACGGGGGGCTCTGCCCCCCATCTCGCTGCGCTCGATCCCACGGGGGGGGGGGCTCTGCCCCCCATCTCGCTGCGCTCGATCGGCCATAGTAGCATCCCGCCATGCAAGCCGTCCTCGACGCCTGTCGCGCCGCGCTCGCCCGGCCCGGTGCCGTGATCGCGCTCACCGGCGCCGGGGTCTCGGCCGAGAGCGGGATCCCGACGTTCCGCGGCAAGGAGGGCTACTGGACCGTCGGGGCTCGCGACTACCACCCCCAGGAGCTCGCGACCCACGCGGCGTTCGAGGCGATGCCGTGGGAGGTGTGGGCGTGGTACCTGTACCGCCGGGCGGTGTGCCGGCGCGCCGAGCCCAACCCCGGCCACCACGCGCTGGTCCGGCTCGACGCCGCCCTGCCCGACCGCTTCGCGCTGGTCACCCAGAACGTCGACGGCCTGCACCGGCGTGCCGGCAGTCCCGATGCCCGGACGTTCCCGATCCACGGCGACATCTCGCAGATGCGGTGTGCGTCCGGCTGCGTGCCCGACCGCTGGCCGATCCCCGACGCCGTGCCGGATCTCGACCGCGGCGACGCGGTCGCTCCCGCAACCCGAGCGCTGCTGGTGTGTCCGCGCTGCGGCGGGCTCGCGCGCCCCCACGTGCTGTGGTTCGACGAGTCCTATGACGAGCCCCGCTTCTTCCTCGACACCGTGCGCCGGCTCGCGGGGCATTCTGCCCTGGTGGTCATCGCCGGCACCTCGGCGCAGACCACCCTGCCCTGGCACGTCGTACAGCTCGCGGCCCGGGCCGGCGCGACGCTGGTCGACGTCAACCTGGAGGACAACCCGTTCGGCGACATCGCCGCCGCCTCGGGCGGGGTGATCCGCGGTCCGGCCGCCGACGCGCTCACCGCGATCGCCGACGCGCTGATCTCACGCTAGCGCGCTGGACGAAGCCCGCGCGATTGGGCAGGGTGTGCTCGATGTGCCCTGAAGGCGGCGATCCAGGCGAGCGTGTCGATCGCACCGAGGGCAACGGCAGTGCGCCGCTGCCGCGGGGCGAGCCCGGCGAGCGCGCCGAGGGCGCGAACGGCGCCGAGGGCGCGAACGACACCGAGGGCGCGGACGCCAACGAGCGCAACAACGAGCGCAACAACGAGCGCAACAACGAGCGCAACGAGGACAGCATCCCCGAGCCGGTGGCGGACAAGCCGGCCGATCTGACCGGCGAGATCTCGACGCTGCCGCCCGAGGAGGCGAGCAAGGTCGCGGCCGAGATCCGCGCGGTCGCCGAGCTACGCGGCATCGACACCGACGTGGCCGACCTCGTCGAGCTCCAGAAGACCGGGCCGATCCCCACGGTCACCCGGATCGACGACGAGGACGCGCTGTCGGCCGAGGAGCTGCGCGACGCCTGGCCGCTGCTCGACCTCGAGGAGCGCAGCGACGGCCTGCGTGTGCTGCCGCGCGACGAGGCCGAGGACTTCTTCATCGCGCTGTCCGCCACCGACCAGGCCGCCCTGTTGCTCCACTTCCGGCCCGGCCAGCGCCGCCAGTGGCTGCGCCTGCTCGAGCCCGACGACGTCGCCGACCTGATCCAGGAGGCCGGCGAGGACCACCGCGACAAGCTGCTCGCCCTGCTCGACGCGCCGACCCGCAAGGAGGTCACCGCGCTGCTCGCCTACGAGGAGGACGAGGCCGGCGGCCTGATGTCGACCCGCTACGCCCGGCTGCGCCCCACCATGACCGCCGACGAGGCGATCAGCTACCTGCGCCGCCAGGCCCAGGCCAAGCTCGAGACCATCTACTACGCCTACGTCGTCGCGTCCGATCAGCACCTGCTCGGCGTGGTGTCGTTCCGCGACCTGTTCGCCGCCGATCCCAGGAAGGTCGTCGCCGACATCATGGAGACCGACGTCGTGCGGGTCACCGACGAGATGGATCAGGAGACCGTGTCGCGGATCTTCGCCGAGCACGATCTGACCGTGGTCCCGGTCGTCGACATGAACGGCAAGATGAAGGGCATCGTCACGGTCGACGACATCGTCGACGTCGTCCAGGAGGAGGCGACCGAGGACGCCCAGAAGTTCGCCGGCATGGAAGTCCTCGACCTGCCGTACCTGGTGTCGGGCCGCGGCGAGATGATCAAGAAGCGCGCCCGCTGGCTCACGATCCTCCTGATCGGCGAGATGCTGACCGCGACCGCGCTCGGGTTCTTCCAGCACGAGCTCGACAAGGCGATCGTGCTGTCGCTGTTCCTGCCGCTGATCATCTCGAGCGGCGGCAACTCCGGCTCGCAGGCGTCGACGCTCGTGATCCGCGCGATGGCGCTCGGCGAGGTCCGGATCGCCGACTGGCTGCGCGTGTTCCTCCGCGAGATCCAGATGGGCCTGGTGCTCGGCGCGATCCTCGGCAGCGTGGCCGCGGTGCGCGTGATCGTGTGGGGTGCCGCGGGAGCCTACGAGGGTTCGGCCGGCGAGCACTTCATCCTGATGGGCCTGACCGTCGCGATCAGCCTGGTCGGCTGCGTGATGTGGGGGACGCTGATGGGCGCGATGCTGCCGTTCGCGCTGCGCAAGCTCGGCGCGGACCCGGCGAGCGCATCCGCGCCGCTGGTCGCCACGCTGGTCGACGTCAGCGGCATCATCATCTACTTCACGATCGCCAGCGTGATCCTGACCGGCACCGTGATCCGCTCGGTTCCGGACGCCTGCCGGATCACACCGGACACCGTGGTCAGCGCGGCGTTCGGCGGCACATTCACCGCCCAGCGCGGCCCGTCGAGCGACAAGGCGAGCCGGTGCGACTTCAAGGGGCCCGTCGGAACGGTGCACGTCCGCGCCGAGATCTCCGACCGGTCGTCGTTCGACGACACGATGACGAGCCTGCCCGGTGTCCACCCGATCAGCGGGCTCGGCGAGGCCGCGTACTTCGACGCCGACCGCCTGTTCGCGTACAAGCGCGGCACGCGGGTCATGATCAGCGCGACCGGCAAGCTCGATCTCGCCACCATCGCGGCCGGCGAGAAACAGGTGATGGAGAAGATCCTGGAGGCGCTGTAGCGGCGCCGCGCTGCGAGGACGCCATGTTCGCGACCCGCGTCTATCACTACCGGCAGCCGGCGGCGGTCATCCTCGGGCTCAAGGACCTGCGCAAGCAGGGGCTGACCCCGCGGGGCCTGCTGTTCATCGCGCTCGACCCGCGCGGCGAGACCTACGTCGTGGTGCCCGAGGACCTCGATGCGGTCGAGAGCATCCGGGTCGGCGACAAGCTGTCCCTGGTGTCGCCGCTCGAGGGCCGGTTCTTCCACCTCGATGCGGTCCACCGGCTGCCCGGCGATCACGTGCTGTGGAACGGCGATCGCCGGCTGAGCGACACCGGCAGCGCGCCCGAGGTCGCGGTCGCGGTCGCGGCGTGGCTCAAGGGCAGCTCGGCCAAGAACGTGTTCCTCGGCTGCGCCCCGCACGTCCCGGGCTCGTGGTGGACGATCGACCACCGCTCGCCGGTCACCGACCTGCACAGCCTGGGCTTCCTCGACTGCGTGGTGGACTCGCACGGGATCCTCGCCCGCAAGATCGACGACCCGCGGCTGTTCCTGCTCGGCTTCTCCACGCTCGCCCACAACGGCCACCCCGGCGAGGGCTGGACCGACGTGTTCACCAGCGACCTCGGCAACATCGTGCTGGTCGAGCGCCGCGTGCTGCACTACCGCATCGTGCTGACCTGCGAGCGCGGCCTGCTCGAGATCGACATCAGCCACCTCCCCGACCTGGTGATCGAGACCGCCCGGGTGCCGATGCGCTCGGGGTTCGGCGTCGTCGGCCGGATCGACAACGGCGCGTTCGCCGTCACGGTCGGCACGATCGAGCCGTGGGGCCTCACC
>JBGQCL010000006.1:0-69400 GCA_041495365.1 Kofleriaceae bacterium
CGCTGATCGCGGCGCTGGCGTCGCCGACGTTCTATGTCGGCTGCCTGGGCTCGACCCGGACCCATGCGGCGCGGCAGACCCGGCTCGGCGAGCGCGGGGTACCGGCCGCGGCGCTCGACCGGCTGCACGGGCCGATCGGGTTGCGGATCGGGGCGCGCACGCCGTCGGAGATCGCGGTGTCGATCCTCGCCGAGATCGTCGCGGCGCTGCGCGGCGCAGCGGGTGCGGCCGGCGCGGGGAAGTCGGCCGGGGCTGCCGGGGCATGACGTTCGGCGCGGTGGCGGTGCGCGATGCGGTCGGGGCGGTGCTCGCCCACACGCTGCGCGCCGGGGACCGCGTGCTCAAGAAGGGCAGGGTGCTGTCGGCGAGCGACGTCGAGGCGCTGGAGGCGAGCGGCCACAGCGCGGTCGTGTGCGCGCGGCTCGATCCGGGCGAGCTCGCCGAGGACCTGGCGGCGGCGCGGGTCGCCACGGCGCTGGCCGGCGCCGGCACCCGGCTGGAGCGCACCCACACCGGGCGGACCAACCTGCACGCCGCGGTCGATGGGCTGGTCGTGGTCGACGCCGCGGCGATCGCCCGGGCCAACGCGATCGACGAGGCGATCACGCTGGCGACGGTGCCCGCGCTGGCGCCGGCGCGCGCCGGCGATATGATCGCGACCGTCAAGATCATTCCGTTTGCGGCATGCGAGGCGTCGGTCGATGCGGCGGCCGAGGCGGTGCGCGGCGCCGTGGCGATCCAGCCCTGGCGAGGCTGCCGCGGCGGGCTGGTGCTGACCCGGTTCGCCGCCACGCCGCCGGTGCTGCTCGACCGCGCGGCCGCGGCCCAGCGCACCCGGATGCTGCGCTGCGGCGGGGCGCTGGTCGGCGAGCTGCGGGTCGCACACGACGCGGCCGACGTCGCCGCGGCGATCGGCCGGCTCGCGGCCGGTGGGCTGGATCCGATCCTCGTGCTCGGCGCGTCGGCGATCATGGACCGGCGCGACGTCATCCCGGCCGCGCTCGAGCGCGCCGGCGGCGAGGTCCTCCGGCTCGGCATGCCGGTCGATCCGGGCAACCTGCTGATGCTGGGCCGGCTCGGCGCCGCCTCGGTGATCGGCGTGCCGGGCTGCGCGCGGTCGCTCAAGCCGTCCGGGTTCGACTGGGTGCTGCAGCGGGTGTGCGCCGGGGTGCCGATCGCCGCCGGCGACGTGGCGGGGATGGGGGTCGGCGGGCTGCTCGACGAGATCACCGTCCGGCCGTGGCCGCGCAGCGAGGCGCCGGCCGGGGCCGATGGCTGGCCCGACGACCGGGGCCAGGGCAAGCCGCGGATCGCCGCGGTCGTGCTCGCTGCCGGGCGGGCGAGCCGGATGGGCAGCAACAAGCTGATCGCCGAGCTCGACGGCGAGCCGATCGTCCGCCGCACGGTCCGCGCGGCGCTCGGATCGCGGGCGCGCCCGGTGGTCGTCGTGACCGGCCACGAGGCCGACGCGGTGCGGGCCGCGCTGGCCGGGCTCGACGTCCAGTTCGCCCACAATCCGGACTTCGCCCTCGGCATGTCGACGTCGCTGCGGGTCGGCGTCGCCGCGGCGGGGGCGGTCGCCGGTGCGCTGATCTGCCTCGGCGACATGCCGAAGCTGGAGCCCCGCCACCTCGACGCGGTGATCGACGCGTATCGCTCGGGCGATCCCGACGAGATCGTCGTGCCGACCTGCGATCGCAAGCGCGGCAACCCGGTGCTGTGGCCGCAGTCGTATTTCGCCGAAATCGCTGAGCTCACCGGGGATGTCGGCGCGCGGGCGCTGATCGATCGCCACGCCGAGCAGGTCCGGCTGCTCGCGATCGACGACCCGGCCATCCTGGTCGACATCGACACGCCGGCCGCGCTCGCCGCGGTGCGCGGCCACGCCGCCGGTGCCGGCGACCCGGGCGGCTGAGCCGGTCGCGACACACTATTCACGTTTCGTAAACCCCTGTGGGGTGACGATCCGGTAAGCTCGCGCCCGGATCGCGTGCGCATTGCACCTGATCTGCTTGCGAGGAGTCCCGTGAACAAGCAGCTGCTAGAGCGTGCGGCAGAGCTGGCGCGACGCGGAGAGTCGTTCGTGTTCGCCGTGGTCGTGCGTCGCGAGCCGTACAGCTCGTCCCAACAGGGCGACGCCGCGATCATCACCGCCGACGGCAGCTACCACGGCTGGCTCGGCGGCAACTGCACGCGGCCCCAGGTCCTGCGCGAGGCGGCGCAGGCGCTGCTCGACGGCAAGCCGCGGCTGATCGCGCTGTCGCCCGAGCCCGAGCTGCACGTCCGCGCCGGGGTGACGCCGCTGCCGATGACCTGCCACAGCGGAGGAACCGTGGACATCTTCCTGGAGCCGGTGCTCGCGGCGCCGCGGCTGGTGGTGTTCGGCGTGTCGCCGGTCGCCCGCGCGGTCGCCCAGCTCGGCAAGGCGATGGGCTACCTGGTGGACATCGTCGATCCCGATGCCCACGCCCCGGAGCTCCCGTCCACCGCATTTCCGGCGGATCGGGGTTTCACCGATCCGGCGGCGGCCGAGCTGCGCGGCGGCGCGCCGATCGCCTCGGTGGTGGTCGCCTCGATGGGCGAGCACGACGAGGACTCGGTGGCGGCGGCGCTGGCGATGCGCCCGGCGTACCTGGGCGTGGTGGCGAGCCGCAAGCGGTTCGCGGTGCTGCGCGAGACGCTGATCGAGCGCGGGATCTCGGCGCACGCGCTCGACGCGATCCGGAGCCCGGCCGGGCTCGATCTGGGCGGCCGGCAGCCCGAGGAGGTCGCGCTCAGCATCCTCGCCGAGATCGTCCAGCTCAAGCACGCGGCGCGCCCGGCGCACGTCACCGCGGCTGCGGCGCCTGCGACGGCGATCGACCCGGTCTGCCACATGACGGTGACCATCGCGACCGCGCGCCACGTCGGCACGTGGGACGGCCGCACCTGGTACTTCTGCAACCCGCGCTGCAAGGACAAGTTCCTCGCCGATCCCGCCCGTTACCTGGACACCGCGTCGGCGGGAGCGGCGCGGTGAGCGAGCGGCCGCCGGGTCCGCGCGCGCCGGCCAGCACCGCGGGGGCGCCGCCGCGTTCCACGTCTCCAGCGTCGTCCGCCGAGCTCGAGGCGCGGGCCGCGTCGCCGCCGGCGCTCGCGGCCGCGCTCGCCAGCCGCGGCTACATCGTCGACGACGCGCTGGCGATGACGGCGTTCCTCGCGCTGCGCATGCAGCGCCCGCTGTTCTTCGAGGGCGCGCCCGGGGTCGGCAAGACCCTGCTGGCGAGCGTGCTGGCCGAGGTGTTCGAGACCCGCTTGATCCGGCTGTCGTGCTACGAGGGCCTCGACCTCGCGCAGGCCGCCTACGAGTGGAACTACCCGCGCCAGCTGCTCGCGCTCCAGGCCCACCAGCGGCAGCCCGACGCCGCCGGGGGGGCAGCCGAGGCCGTCGACGGCGCGGACTCCGAGCTCGGCGAGCTGTACCGCGACGCGTTCCTGATGCGGCGCCCGCTGCTCCAGGCGATCGACGCCTCGGCCGAGCGCGCGCCGGTGCTGCTGATCGACGAGATCGACCGGGCCGACGAGGAGTTCGAGAGCTTCCTGCTCGAGCTGCTCGGCGAGTTCCAGATCACGATCCCCGAGCTCGGCACGCTGCGCGCCCGCCACCGGCCGATCGTCGTGCTGACCTCGAACCGGACCCGCGACGTCCACGACGCGCTCAAGCGGCGCTGCCTGTACCACTGGATCGACTACCCGGGGTTCGCGACCGAGCTCGAGATCGTCCGGCGCAAGGTGCCCGCGCTCGCCGAGCAGCTGCGGCGCCGCGTGGTCGCGTTCGTGCAGCGGCTGCGCCGCGAGGACCTCTCGAAGCTGCCCGGCGTGGCCGAGACGGTGGACTGGGCCGAGGCGCTCGCGCACGTCGCCGGTCTCGCCGGGGCCCCTGCCGGCGGGCCGGGCGGCGCGCTCGACCCCGCGACCGTCGACGCCACGCTCGGGCTGTTGCTCAAGTACCACGACGACATCGAGCGCGTGCGCGGCGCGTTCGCCGCCGAGCTGCTCGCGGAGTCGGCATGACCGAGCGCGCCGGCGCTGGCTCCGGGCTCGGTTTGGGCCTCGGCCTGGGCCACGACGTCGTCGGCTTCGCCCGCGCGCTGCGCGACGCCGGCCTGCCGATCGGCGTCGCCGAGACCGAGGCGTTCGCCCAGGCGGTGGGCTGGATCGACCCGCTGGTCCGCCGCGAGGTCTACCTGGCGGCGCGCGCGACGCTGGTCCGCCGCCGCGAGGACCTCGTCGTGTTCGACGAGCTGTTCGCGAAGTTCTTCGGCGGGCCGAGCCGCGGCCAGCCGGCGCCGCTCGCGCCGCGCCACGATCCGCAGCGGGTGCTCCGCACCGCGCTGGTGTCGTACATGGCCGAGCGCGCCGAGGCGTCGGCCCGCGAGGTCGACGTCCCCGAGCACGAGAAGGCGGCGAGCGCGCACGAGCTGCTGCAGCGCAAGGACTTCGCCGACTGCACGCCCGCCGAGCTCGACGCGATCGCGCGGGCGATGCGCGAGCTCCGGCTCGATCTGACGCTGCGCCGGTCGCGCCGGCGGATCCGGTCGCGCCGCGGCGACCGGCTCGACCTGCCGCGGATCGTGCGCGACGCCGCCCGCCGGGGAGGCGCCGTGCTCGCGCTGGCGCGCCGGCGGCTCAAGCTGCGCCGCCGGCCGCTGGTGGTGCTCGCCGACATCAGCGGCTCGATGGAGTTCTACGCGCGGATCCTCCTGCAGTTCCTGCACGGCGTGACCCAGCGCCATGCGCGCACCGAGACCTTCGTGTTCGGCACCCGGCTGACCCGGATCACCGGGCAGCTCCAGATCCGCCGGGTCGACGCCGCGCTCGGCCACGCCGCCCGCGAGTTCGCCGACTTCGCCGGCGGGACGCGGATCGGCGAGTGCCTGCACGCGTTCGACCGCCAGCACGCCCGCCGCGTGCTCGGCCGCGGCGCCGTCGTGCTGATCATCAGCGATGGCTGGGACACCGGGGATCCCGCGCGGCTGACCGCGGCGATGCGGCGGCTGGCGCGCCGCGCCCACCGCATCGTGTGGCTCAACCCGTTGCTCGGCCGCGCCGGCTATGCTCCGGAGGTCCGCGGCATGGCGGCGGCGCTGCCCCACATCGACGACTTTCTGCCGGTGCACGACCTGCGCTCGCTGCACGAGCTCGCCGAGCGGCTCGCCCGGATCCCGCGGCGCAAGTGGGCGGTCGATCGCTCCGGCGCGCGGTCGCGCGGCAGAGCCATCGTTCCGGCGCCGTCCGGGCTTGCGGCGGCCCCTGCCGGCGAGGTTGGATCCGCCAGCGAAGCGAGCAATCGAAGCGAGCATCGAGGAGAGCCATGAAGCTGGAAGGCGACTACCTGTTCGAGGCCACGGTTCCCGAGGTCTGGAGCGCGCTGTTTGACCCGGTGATCCTCGCCGCGGTCATGCCGGGCTGCGACAAGCTGGAGCTCGTCGACGGCCACTACGTCGGTGACATCAAGGTGAAGGTCGGCCCGATCCAGGGCAACTTCACCGGCAAGGTCGATCTCAAGGACAAGGTCGAGCCCGAGAGCTACACGATGATCGTCGACGGCCGCGGCGCGCCGGGGTTCGTCAAGGCCACCGCGCACGTCAAGCTCGCCGCCGAGGGCGACGCGACCCGTGTGCACTACGACACCGACGCCCAGGTCGGCGGCAAGATCGCCAGCGTCGGCCAGCGCCTGCTCGAGGCGTCGGCCCGCGCGATCGTCGCCCAGAGCCTCGAGGGCCTGCACGCCAACATCAAGCTGCGCGCCGCGGCGTACCGCGAGGCGTCGGCCCAGCCCCCCCCGGCGGCGGCACCAGCGCCCGCGGCGGAGCCGCCCGCCGCGCCGGCCGCGGCGGTGCCACCCGCGATCGCGGCCGAGCCGGCGAGCTCCGACGCCGTGTTCAGCGAGCAGACGGTCAGGACCAGCTCGCCGACCTACATGGCGATGGAGGAAGCGACCGTGCGGTCGGCCGCGCCTCCCGCGCCTGCGCCGGCGACCACCAAGCCCGCCGTGGCCGTGGTCACCGCCGCAACGCCGGCCCCGACCAGGCCCAGCGCGCCGCCGATCACGGCGCCGATCGCAGTGCCGTTCACGCCGGTCAAGGTCAAGCAGTCGGCGGTCGCCAACGCGGTCGCCAAGGAGGTCGCCAGCACGCTGTTCCCTCGATCTGTGCTGGTCGCGATCATCCTGATCGAAGCCCTCGTCATCGTGTGGCTGCTCGTGCGCCACTGAACTCGCCCGCGACTCGTTCCAGGCGCGGCCCGCGCCGTCACCGGCTTCCGTCCACCCTTTCCCCGGAGCACCCATGATCCCTGCGTCCTTCGACTATCATGCGCCCAAGACGCTCGACGAGGCGATCGCCCTGCTCGGCCGGCTCGGCGACACCGCGAAGATCCTGGCCGGCGGTCAGAGCCTGATCCCGGCGATGCGGTTCCGGCTCGCGGCGCCCGACACCCTGGTCGACATCAGCCGGATCCGCGACCTGGCGTACGTCGAGGAGCGCGGCGGCCACCTCGCGATCGGCGCGATGACCCGCGAGCACGCGCTGGAGGACTCGCCGGTGGTCGCGGCGTCGTACCCGCTGCTGCTCGACACCGCCCGGGTCATCGCCGACCCGCTGGTCCGCAACAAGGCCACGGTCGGCGGCAACCTCGCCCACGCCGACCCGGCCAACGATCACCCGGCGACCATGCTGGCGTACGGCGCCCAGGTCGTCGCGCGCGGCGCCGCGGGCACGCGCACGATCGCGATCGACGACCTGTTCGTCGGCCTGTTCGAGACCAGCCTCAAGCCCGGCGAGATCCTCACCGAGATCCGGATCCCGAAGCCGGGCAAGGGCAGCGGCGGCGCCTACCTCAAGATCGAGCGCAAGGTCGGCGACTATGCGGTCGCCGCGGTCGCGGTCCAGCTCGAGCTCGCCGGCGCTGCGATCAAGAGCCTCCGGATCGGCCTGACCAACGTCAGCTCGGTGCCGATGCGCGCGAAGCACGCCGAGGCCGCGCTCGCCGGCAAGCAACCCACCGACGACGTGCTCGAGGCCGCCGGCAAGGCCGCCGCCGCCGAGTGCGATCCATCCGCCGACCTCCGGGGCCAGATCGACTACAAGCGCGATCTGGTCCGGGTCCTGATCAAGCGCGCCGTGCGCCGCGCCATCGAGCGCGCACAGGGAGGCCGTCCATGAGCCAGCACGAGATCACCGTCACGATCAACGGCGAGAACCAGACCCGCACGGTCGAGGCCCGCCTGCTGCTCGTCCACTTCATCCGCGAGACGCTCGGCCTGACCGGCACGCACATCGGCTGCGACACCACCAGCTGCGGCGCATGCACGGTCAGCGTCGACGGCGAGGCGGTCAAGAGCTGCACCGTGTTCGCGGTCCAGGCCGACGGCGCCACGGTCGAGACCGTCGAGAGTCTCGCCGCCGGCGGCACGCTGCACCCGCTGCAGGAGGGGTTCTGGGAGCGCCACGGCCTGCAGTGCGGGTTCTGCACGCCCGGCATGCTGATGACCGCGCGCGCGCTGCTCGCGAGGAACCCGAGGCCGACCGAGGCCGAGATCCGCCACGGGATCTCGGGGAACCTGTGCCGCTGCACCGGCTACAACAAGATCGTCGAAGCCATCCAGTACGCCGCCGACAAGCTTGCACCCGGGGGCTCTGCCCCCGGGTCCCCCCGGGAAACCACCAGCGCTACAGAGGGAGCCTGAGCCATGGCGACTCATCTCGATGACCGCACCGAGCATCACTCGCCCAAGCCGGCCGGGACCTCGGCCGCCGTCACGACCAGTGACGAGGTCCGGATCACCACGCCGGACAAGGTGTGCGGCATGGGCCACCGGATGAAGCGCAAGGAGGACCCGCGGTTCATCCAGGGCAAGGGCCGCTACGTCGACGACGTCAAGCTGCCCAACATGGTCTACATGGACATCGTGCGCAGCCCGTACGCGCACGCCAAGATCCTCAAGATCGACGCCAGCGCGGCGCTCGCGACCCCCGGCGTGCTCGCGGTGATCACCGGCGAGGACCTCAAGAAGGCCGGCAATCTGCACTGGATGCCGACGTTCATGTCGGACACCCAGATGGTATTGCCGATCGAGAAGGTGGTGTATTACGCGCAGGAGGTCTGTGTCGTGGTCGCCACCGAGCGCTACATCGCCGCCGACGCGATCGAGAAGGTCGTCGTCGACTACGAGCCGCTCGAGGCGGTGGTCGATCCGCACGAGGCGCTCACCGACAAGGTGATCGTGCGCGACGACAAGCCGAAGAAGACCAACCACATCTGGCACTGGGAGGCCGGCGACAAGGCACAGACCGACGCGGTGTTCGCCAGCGCGGCGACCGTGGTCGAGGAGAAGATCTACCTGCCGCGGATCCATGTGTCGTCGATCGAGACCTGCGGCATGGTCGCCAACTACGACAAGGTGCGCAGCCACATGCAGGTCTACATGACGTCGCAGGCGCCGCATGTCGTCCGCACGGTGTTCGCGCTGGTCACGGGGCTGCCCGAGCACATGATCCAGGTCATCGCGCCCGACATCGGCGGCGGATTCGGCGGCAAGGTCCCGATCTACCCCGGCTACGTGTGCTGCGCGGTCGCCAGCCTCGTGCTCGGCCGGCCGGTCAAGTGGATCGAGGATCGCAGCGAGAACCTCCAGGCCGACAGCTTCGCGCGCGACTACCACATCACCGCGCGGCTCGCCGCCGACAAGGACGGCAAGATCGTCGGCCTCCAGGTCCACACAGTGTCGGACTGCGGCGTGGCCGACGCCGCCGCCAACCCGTCGAAGTTCCCGGCCGGCCTGTACAGCATCTGCACCGGATCGTACGACATGAAGGCCGCGCACATCGCGGTCGACGGCGTCTACACCAACAAGCCGCCGGGCGGCGTCGCCTACCGCTGCTCGTTCCGGGTCACCGAGGCCGTCCACATGATCGAGCGCATGGTCGACATCCTCGCCCATCAGCTCGGGACGGACCCCGCCGACTTCCGGCTCCACAACTTCATCCGCCCCGATCAGTTCCCGTACAAGTCGCCGACCGGCTGGGAGTACGACAGCGGCAACTACAAGGCCGCGCTCGACAAGGCGATGACGATGATCGACTATCGCGCGCTGCGCAAGGAGCAGCTCGAGAAGCGCAAGAACGGCCAGCTGATGGGCATCGGGATCTCGAGCTTCACCGAGGTCGTCGGCGCCGGTCCATCGAGGGACTACGACATCCTCGGCATCAAGATGTTCGACTCGGCCGAGATCCGCATCCACCCGACCGGCAAGGCGATGGCGCGGTTCGGCACCAAGTCGCAGGGCCAGGGCCACGAGACCACCTACGCCCAGATCGTCGCCGAGGAGCTCGGCCTGCCCGCCGCCGACGTCCAGGTCGAGGAGGGCGACACCGACACCGCGCCGTACGGCCTGGGCACCTACGCCAGCCGGTCGACGCCGACCGCCGGCGCCGCCGCCGCGATGGCCGCCCGCAAGATCAAGGCGAAGGCCAAGAAGATCGCCGCGTACCTGCTCGAGGTCGGCGAGGACGACCTCGAGTGGGACGTCGACAGCTTCCGGGTGAAGGGCACGCCCGACAAGAAGAAGTCGATCCAGGAGATCGCGTTCGCCGCGTACACCAACCACCCGCAGGGCATGGAGGCCGGCCTCGAGGCCACCGACTACTACGATCCGCCGAACCTGACGTTCCCGTTCGGCAGCTACATCTGCGTGGTGGACCTGGACACCGGCACCGGCGAGATCAAGATCCGGCGGTTCGTCGCGGTCGACGACTGCGGCCACATCATCAACCCGATGATCGTCGAGGGCCAGATCGAGGGCGGCCTGACCATGGGCCTGGCGCCGGCGATGTTCGAGGAGATCGTCTACGACGCCAACGGCCAGAACCTGTCGGGGACGTTCGCCGACTACCTGCTGCCGACCGCCGTCGAGTCGCCGAAGTGGGAGCTCGGCAAGACGGTCACGCCGTCGCCGCACCACCCGCTCGGCGCCAAGGGCGTCGGCGAGTCGCCCACCGTCGGCGCGCCCCCGGCGATCGCCAACGCCATCGTCGACGCGATGTGGCACCTCGGCGTCCGCCACATCGACATCCCGATCACGCCGCAGAAGGTCTGGCGCCTGCTGCGCAAGCACGGCGTGACCGAGTAACGGCGTCGCATCCGGCGCACCGGGCCCGGTCGGCCCCGCGCCGGCCGGTGCGCGTCCAGGTCGCGGCCACCGCGGATGGCCATCGGATCACGACACGCATCGGTGGGCCAGGGGCGGCGTGAGCCCCCACCGGCGCGTATGATGCTGCGCAATGTCGATCGACTTCCCGAGACCCCGGATCGCGGCGCTCCAGGACCACGCAACGCGCCTCCATGAGGGCCGGCGGTCGGGCACGGGCCTCGCCACGGTGGCACGCGATCTGCTGCTGGCGTTCCACGATGTCTGCGCTCACGCCGGCCTCGATCGCGTGCTGGCCGAGATCGCGAAGGCGTTCCCGCCGCTCGACGTCGGCGACCGCTCGGCGCTCGCGACCCACGAGGCGGTGCTGGCGGCGATGCTCGCGCAGCTCGAGACGATCGGCCTCGACGGGGGGAGCCCGCGTGGCGCGAAGCCGCGCCAGCTGGTCGACTGCGTCGTCGCCGCGCTCGGCCTGACGCTGGTCGACGCGCCGGACCGGACGATCACCTTCGACGACACCGTGCGCGTCGACGTCACCGGCGCGCTGGCCGCCGTGGTCGACGTCGAGCTCGCGGCGCCGAAGCTGCGCGCGGACGTCATCGCCGAAGCCCGGGCGCGCTGCGCCCCCCACCACCACGCGTCGTTCGACCGCCTCGCCGCCCAGCTCGACGAGCGCGGCATGCAGTTCGTCAAGCAACCGAAGGTCCCGATCGACGCCTTGCATGCCACGCAGTACGCGCTGTTCGATGCCCGCAAGGCCGTCGTCGCGCGGGTCGCCGGCCGCGCGCTCGATCGCGCGCGCGACGTGCTGGCGCGCGCGGACGCCGACGCCGGCGCCCGGATCGATCAACCGATCACGCTCCGCATGACGCCGCGCGAGGCCGCGATCCTGCGCGCCTGCGATGCCCGGGTCACCAAGACTCCCGCGCGGGTCCTGCAGTCCCTGCTGGATAGCCTCACCGATCTCCTGCCGATCGCCTGGCGCGCGCCGGTGCTGCAGGCGGTGCCCTACGCCGCGAGCCGGACGTTCGCCGTCGGCGACGTCATCGACCATCCGAAGTTCGGACGCGGCAAGGTGATCGCGATCACCTTGAAGCGGATCGACGTCGAGTTCGCGGACGGCCCGGTCACGCTCGTGCACGCCCCGCCATCGCGATAGGCGCCCGCGGTCCGTCGTCCCGTGACTCGCCGCGATCCGCCGCCTATCGCAGCGGCAGCGTGACGTTCACCGGAAGCCACGAGACCCCGGAGATCGGCCCGAAACGCCGCAAGACGTGAGGCGCTACGACACGTCAGGGGCCGGTCACACACTGGGCTTCGAACAGGGCGTTCAGGAACAGCCGCGTGCCCTGGCTCTGCGAGCCCGACGTGACCGGCACCGTCGTCTGGTACTGGTGGCCGCCCAGATAGCTGATCTTGCCGCCGCAGTCACCGTCGAGTTGCTGGGTCGTTCCGTCGCGCCGAAAAATGATCTCGCCGCAGCCATCGATGAATCCGGTCATCCACAGGTCCTGGTTGCCCGGGCCGTCCGGGCCGGTGAGCAGGGTGACCTGGCGCGCGTTCTTGTACGTGGTTCCGAGATACGCGCTCAGGTTGTACGCCGGCTCGCTGCCGCCGGTCGTGCCGAACGCGCCGTCGAGCTGGTTGTACGGCACCTCCGGACGCAGCAGCTTCACCGAGCTGGTCGCCGGCTGCGCCGCGACCTCGTAACCGGGGAGGTTCTGCCAGGTCTGCGGTCTGGGCAGGCAGCACGCCTGCCCGGCGCACGCATTCGCCACGCACTGGTAGTTGCTGTTGGTGCAGGTCCCGGCGGGGCACGGCGGCGGGGTCCCCGTGGTGGTCAGGAAGTGGCCGTCGCGGCCGGCGTCATCCAGGTAGGGCCAGGCCGGGTTCGGTGTCGTGTTCTCGTAGGCGTCGACCGCCTGGCACTCGGCGAAGAAGTGCACGTTGTTGGCGAGGAACGCACGCACCTCGGCGACGACCTCGTGGCCGTTGAACGTGAACTTCTGGCCGGTGCACTGGGCCGGGGTGGCCGGGCACGGCCCGCCGTCGCACAGGACCTTCTCGCGCTCGGCGACGTCCCAGTGCATCGACATGATCTGGCAGTAGGCCGGTTTGCCGTCCGGCTTGAACAGCGCGCCGTTGTGGTGATCGAGATCGGGCGCGGAGCAGGTCCCGAGGTCGCCGGCGATCGCCTCCTCGGTCAGGAGATCGGGATTGGCCGTCCGGGGCCCACAGCTGGTCTTGCCACAGGCCATCATCGGGAACTCCGCTCCACTGGACTGCGGAATTCCCGCGGCGCGCAGGTAGCCGGTCGCGATGGTCTCGTTGCCATCCGCGAACACCGCGATCGTCGGTGCGGAGACCATCGTCCGGGCGACCGTGCCGGTGAACGGCTCGGTGGCCTCGTGCACCGAGACCACGTGGACCACGCTCCGCGTGGCGCGGGTCTGATCGTTCCACGCGTCGATGATCGCGAGCGCGGCGTCGTGATCGGCCGCGTCGACCACGAACGGCCCGCCGCGGTAGCCGTGAGCGCCGAGCGCGCTGCCCCGCGCGGACTTGCCGGTGTCGTCCCACACGACCTGGGTCGTCGCGATGAAGTCCGGGCTCGAGGTCGGATAGCTGCACTTGGTGCCCGAGCCCTGGACACCGCAGTCCCAGGCGCACGCTTCGTTCGGCGTGTTGCACGCCGCCGCGTGATAGGTCTTGCTCGGATCGATCACCCAGTACACGTGGATGCCGCCGTGCAGGAGCTGATAGACCAGCCCGTACGCCTGGAACATCCCGGTGCTCTGGTAGCTGAGGTCCATCGGGATGATCAGGCTCGACTTCGAGAACGTGCGGACGTCACCGCCGCCCGTGGTGCACCCCGGATCGGCAGGATCACAGCCGCCGTCAGGGGATCCGGTCGAGTGGTGGCCACAGCCGAGGACGGCGAGCACGAGCAAGGCGCGAGAGGAGAGCATCGGAACCTCCTGACCGTGTGTCCGGGCCAGCGGCGGTTTGGTTACCGCCATCGCTGACCGCGGTGGTCGGGTGGTGGCCCGCGTGATAGACATCGCGGTCGTGCGCGCCGTCCAGCTGGGCCTGCTGTTGCTTGCCGCGGTGGCCCGCGCCGCACCGCTGGAGACCGTGGTGGTCGTCAGCGAGGATACAGGATTCGCTCGGGCCGTCGATGAAGCGTTTCGCGCTGCGGGGATCGTCACGCTGCAGGTCGGCGACCTCGCCGAACCCACGATCACCGACCTGGCGGGCGCGTCGCGCCGGCTGGCCGACCGCGAGCACGCGACCGCCGCGGTGATCCTGATCTTCGGCGAGGATGCGACGCTGATCGCCTACGATCGCGGAGTCGACCGCGCGCTGGTCCGCGTGTTGCCGTATCGCGGCCCGCTGGATGCACGCCAGAGCGCCGAGGCCGCGCACATGGCCCGCACCATGCTGCGCGCACTTCGCGTCACACCGGAGCTCGATCTGCCACCGCCGCACCCGCAGGAGGCGCTCGCGATCCGCGCGCAGACCGCCGCCGCGCAGCTCGCCGCACCGACCGCGGTGTCCGACGCGGCCTCCGATGCAGCCGATGTCGGCGTGATCGCGGTCGGACTGGGCGGCGGACTGCGGGCCGGAGCGCCGGGGGCCGCGGCGGGCGCGAGCGGATCCGTCCAGCTGATCTGGCGGCCCGACGCGGTGGGCCTGGCCGTGACGGCGAGCCTTGCGCGGGCCGCGGCGGTCGACGCGGCGGCGTTCGCCGGCACGGCGTCCGACGCGGTCGGCGCGTTGACCGCGCGGCTGGCGCGCCGGCCGGCGCCGCGCTGGTGGCTGGCCGGCGAGGCGGGGGCGGCGCTCCATCGCGTCCACGTCGTCGGCTCGCTGTCGGGGACCCGGGTCGACGTCGCTCGGTACGACCCGGCGATCCGGATCGGCGGGGTGGCGATGTTCGTGGTTTCCCGCAGGTTCTCCGCGGGGCTGGCCGCATGGGCCGATGGCCTGCTCGTCCGCCAGGACTACCGGGTCGCAAACCAGCGGATCCTCGACGTACCGGTCGCGCAGATCACGCTGGACGTGACGGTCATCGCGCGCGTCCTGTAACCTCCCGGGAGCTTCGAGGGACTGATCACTGTGGCTCTGCGCATCGTCGAACGCACCGCGCCCGCGGAGGCCGACCTCGTCGCGGCCTGCGTGCGCGGCGATCGCGGCGCCGAGCGCGAGCTGTTTCGCCGCGAGTACCCGCGCGTGCACCGGCTCGTGTACCGCCTGGTCGGTTCGAGTCGCGACATCGACGACATCCTGCAGGAGACGTTCATCGCGGTGTTTCGCGGACTCCCGCGATTTCGCGGGGATGCCAGGCTCGCGACGTGGATCGATCGCATCGCCGTGCGTGCGGTGTTCGATCACTTCTCGACGCGCGGCCGCCTGCCGGTGCCGGTCGAGGTCGTGGCCGACCGGGCCGACGCGGTCGGCGATCTGGGCGACCGCGCCCAGGCGCGAGAGGGGCTGCGCCGGCTCTACGCGGTGCTCGCGACGCTGTCGATCGACGCGCGGATCGCGTTCGCGCTGTACGCGATCGACGGCCGCTCGGTGGCCGAGGTGGCATCGATCACGCGGACCGCACGGGTGACCGCGAAGCTCCGGATCTGGCGCGCGCGGCGCGAGCTGCATCGCCGGATCGCGGGTGACCCGGTCCTGCGCGACTACGTGGCGCGGGGGAGCGCGCGATGACCGACCGCATCGCGATCGACGCGCCTCCCGCCGAGGCCAGCCGCGATCGCGTCGAGGCCGCCGTGTTCGCCCGGCTCGACGCGATCCGCGGCGCCGAGCGTGCGGCTGCGCTGTCGGCGGACCGGCCTGGCGTGCGACCGTGGATGTACCTCGCGGCTGGCGTCGCAGCTGCGGTCGCGGTGACGCTGGTGATCGCGATCGGGCGCGAGCCGCCGCCACGGTCCGGCGCGGCGAGGGCCCCGTCGCTCGTCGTCACGCCGGTCGGCGGCTCGTCGCGGTTCACGGTCGACGACGCCGTGATCGACGCGGGAAGCGACACCGAGGTCGAGGTTCATGCGGCGGATCCGGGCGAGGTCAGCTTCGTGCTCGCGCGTGGCACGATCGACTGCGACGTCGCGCCTCGCAAGGGGCGGCCGCTGCGGGTGCGCGCCGGCGATGTCGTCGTCGAGGTCGTCGGGACGCGGTTCTCGGTGGCCCGCACCCCGGGCGTGCGCGTCGATGTCACCCATGGGCAGGTCCGCGTCCGGACGCCCGGCGGCGAGTTCCTCGTCGGCCCCGGCGAGCGCTGGTCGGAGGGCGGCGCCGCACCGGCGAGCGCGGCTGGATCCGGGTCGGCGGCGGGCGGTCCGGCGGAGGCCGGCGCGCCGGCCGCGAGCGCGTCGGACCGCGCCGCCATCGCCGCGCCGGCCGCGAGCAGCCCCGACGCGATCGCGGTGCAGCCCGGGAAGCCGCCCCGGGTGCAGTCGTCGCGCGACGCCTTCCTGGCGGCGCAGCGGCTCGAGTCGCACGACGGGCGCGCCGCGGCCCGCGCCTATCGCGCGGTGGCCGACGGCGAAGGGGCGTGGGCCGCCCTCGCGCTGTACAGCCTCGCCGAGCTCGATGCGTCCAGCGGTCTCGGGCAGGCCGCGCTCGCGGCGGTGGACGAGTACCTGCGGCGGTTTCCGCACGGCGCCGGGATCGAGGACGTGATGTGGGTCCGGGTCGAGACCCTGCGCATGCTGGGCCGGCAGGACGAGGCGCGCAGCGCGGCGGCCGGCTACCTGCGACGGTTTCCGCGCGGCACCTACGTCAAGCCCGCGACGCGGGTGGCCGCGCCGCCGTGACCCGCGGCGTCCTCGCGTGGGGCGTCGCGCTGGCCGGCTGCATCGAGCACGTCCAGCTCGATCGCGACGACCTGCCGGGCCTGGTCGCGATCGAGGTGTCGCCCGGCGACGATACCGTCGCGCTCGCGCTCCCGGGCCCGCCGCAGACCGTTGCGTACCGCGCGACGGGCAGGTTCGCCGATGGCGGCCTGCGCGACATCACCGATCGGGTCGGATGGGCGGTCGACAATCCATTCCCCGGCTCGCTGGCCGCCGGCGGCAGCTACACGACCTCGAACGCGGCCGCCGGGCACGTGACGATCCGCGCCAGCCACCGCGACGTCACCGGAACGGCGGCGCTCACCGTCGCGATCACCGCAGCCGTCATCGATGACTCGTTTCCGCCGCCCGGCGGGGTGGGAGACCTGTTCGCGCCCGGCACCCCGGCGGTGAGCGATGCGATGCGGTCGCCGGCGATCCTGTACCCATCGGACGCCACCGTGCTCCCGCAGGACCTGGTCCAGATCCTGTTCCAGTACAAGATCGGGAAGATGACCGACGCGTTCCGGATCGCGTTCGACTCCGACGTGCTGGATCTCCAGGTGTTCAGCGGAGCCGATCGCTGGCGACCCGATGCCTCGACCTGGGCGCTGCTCGAGCGATCGCATCCCGGCGCCTCCGTCCGGTTCGAGGTCGATGCCGCGTCGAGCGCGGCGCCGGGGACGATCATCACCGGGACGCCCGCCTCGCTGGGGTTCGCCGGTGGTGCTGCGAGCGGTGCGCTGTACTACGCCGCCGCGGCGGGCATCCTGCGCGGCGAGCTCGCGGAGCCGGTCGCCGCCAGGCTGTACCCGCTGGCCGGCGACACCGCGCGCGTGGCGGTGCCGAGCGTCTCGCGCGACGGCAGCACGATGGCGCTCGCGTACAACGACGCGCTGCGCACGCTCGATCTCGCGACGCTGAGCCCGATCGCCACGGCGGCAGGCCCGCTCGGAGCGGCCGCGGTCTCGCCCGACGGCCACCTGGTCGTCGTCGCGAACATGGGCATGCTGCAGCTGCGCGACGCGCGCACCGGCAAGGGGGTCGGATCGCCCGACGGTCGCGTGATGCTCGGCATGATGGCGACCCACCCCGACTGGTCACCCGACGGCAGCGCGATCGCCGTGGCGGTCGGCAGCATGGTCACGAACACCGATCTCAAGGGTGGGTCGATCGCGCGCGTGCCGTATCTCGGCAACGGCCGGTGGGGCTCCCCGCAGGTGCTCGTCGCATCGACCGCTGACATGGATAACAACTGCTTTCCGCGGTGGTCACCCGACGGCGCCGCCATCGCGTACGTCCACGCCGCCGGGCCGATCGGCGATCCCAGCGCCGAGCTCCGCATCGTCCCGGCGAGCGGCGGCAGCCCCACGGTGCTCCAGCGCGCGAGCCATCGCGTGGCGCTGGCCGACCTTCCGGGGCTCGCGAGCTCGATGCCGGCGTGGGCACCGGCGAGCGGCGGGACGATGTGGCTGGCGTTCGTCTCGGCGCGCGCGTACGGGGCGGTGCGGCCGATGGCGGGCGCAGGCCAGATCTGGATCAGCGCGATCGATCCCGCGCGGCTGGGCGCCGAGGATCCGTCGGGCGCCGCGTTCTGGCTGCCCGCGCAGGACGTCACGACGGTCGGCGCCAGCCCCGCGTGGGCACCGGCGACATCGCCGGCGACGGTGATCACCGGGCGTGGTCCCGAGTGAGTCGCTCGATCGCGCCGGTTCCGCCGTGGATCATCCGCGACGGCGCCCGAGCAGCGGCCCCAGGACAAACCGCTCCGCCGCGAGGTCGATCGACGGCCACGTGGCAGCGTGACGTCGTTCGAACTGGCAGTATTCTACAGTGGCGGACACGCACTGTTGAAGTGATGGCAGAAAGACATCGCTCGGGATTCCGGCGGCGCGCCCCGCGCCCCCGGCCGCACGGTCACCGCGTCGGCCCCGACCGCGAGCCGGTCCATCCACCTGGACGACCCGGCGTCCAGGTGGCGAGGTCGGGTCGGCGCGGCGAGCGCGCGGCGTGCGCAGCGCGCTCGCCGCGCGCTTCCGCAGTCGCGGACGCGGTTCGCATGGCCGATCTCCGTAGCCGGGGCGCGGAGATGTCGAGCTTACGGGTCCGCGGTGTGGAGCGCCCGAAGGCGCGCCGCGGTGCGCTCCGCTCGAGCGGCGGCGGTCGCGTTCCCGTGCGGCAGGACGCGGCAGTCGCGTGGCACGTCGTATGCGAAGACCTCGGAGCATGAAGCGCTCCCTCGTGTTCGCGGTCGCCGTCCTGGTCGGGCTGTTCATCGGTACCGCGTGGAAGGTTCAGGCGGCGACCACGTCGGCCCACGCCGCTGCGGCCGCGCAAACGGATGCCTCGGCGGGCCCCGGCTACTGGGCGTTGTGGGCGGAGGCTGCCTCGCACTGAGGGTGCTCGCGGTCCGGCGGCGTCGCCCCCGGGCCGGGATCCAGAGCGTGACGCGATCAGGTTCGATGCGGTGCTGGGCGTCGCTCCCAGCCGGATGCATGAAAGGAGTAGTGAACATCGCCGAACAGAACTTCCATTGTTGACTCGCTCGCAGTGAAGTAAAAGGCTGTTTCCCTCTTTCAACCGCCGCACGTACTGTTCAAGGACTGCCGATTCCGTACAGCAAATGAGTGTGCGCATCCAGGCCACAAGCTGTCTGCAAAGAACTGTCTCCTCTGCACCTGTGACGTCATGGATCCCGATGACAAGGTCCTGCGACGCCGTGCTCGCTTCCAGTGCCATGTTCCTGTTACGGTATGATTTCGCGACTCGCTGAATCTGGCCAGCCATCGGTAAGGATATCTGCTTCAGACAAGATCCGGAGTTGAGTGTACGCTACTGACCAGGATGCGCCGATTGGAACTGTTTCGGTCAGGAAGTGTGTGTCGTTACGTGAACCGCGGAGTCGCAAGGGCTCGGCCAGACCCGTACCGCTGCTGGGCGGGAAAGAACCCTGCGCAGTCCCCTGCTGGGCGGTATACCCAGCAGGGGTACTGCGTATGGGTTCAAGTCCCGTCCGCTCCGCCAGAAAGGCGGGCGGGAACGATCGACCTCATCCGCGACATGGCGACGCGGGCACACCCATGGGGCGCCGAGCGCATCCGCGGCGAGCTGCTCAAGCTCGGGAGCAAGGTCAGCAAGCGGAGCTTTCGTGGGATCTTCGGAAGGCGCGGGATTGTTCTCTGCGATCCATTCCTTCTCATCGGCGGTCGACGGATCCTTGCGTAGCTCGCGCCAGTATTCCAGGTATGTCCTGGCGATCTTCGGGTCTTCGATGACATACCCACAGTTCAGGTGGCCGAACAGAGCCCTGGTGCTGCATGGCTCGCGCCACCTGGACCGATGCGTCTGGTACGGGGACTTCCACCGGGTTCGCGACGATGCGGTTGTGCGGATTCTCGAGCACGCAGTTCGCACCGGCCCGCCAGCGGTGTGGCGCCATCGCCCTGATCCGCGGCATCGGCACAGATTGCGCCGATCCTGCGTGCGATCGCAAGCCCTGCGGTGAATGCCGTGCCGCGTTCTCGGTGTGCCTCCACCTGAGTGCGCGGCTGTAATTTTCGCGCGCTCGATCGCGGCCGCAGCATGGGCATGGCCAATACCAACCCGCGCACGATGTGCGCATTTCCGGCCGACACGCCGCGCCGCGCCTCCGATCCAGATCTCCGGCGTCGCGCACCGAGGCCGGGCATCCGGCCGGCGGCGTTCCGATGACGAGGATCGGTGTACGAGCGATTCGCGATCAGGCACAGACAGTGCAATCACGGCCAGCAGGTCGTTCGGCGAGCGGCGCCGGCGCGCCGTGCAGCGACCGAACACGAGGAGCAAGTGCCATGACACACAGAGTCTACGAGCCGGACGCGAAGCTGCTGGTGCTGTCTGCGGATGCGGTCAATCACACGGTGTCGCCAGCGGCGCAGGTCAACCATGTATTCCGTACCAAGATCTACGGCGATGGCCGGGTGGTGTTCGCCGATCCCGCGAAGGGCGACGCCGAGATCTTCGAGGGCCGCCTCGACGCAAAGCAGATCTCCCATCTGTTCGAGTTGCTGCAGGCCAGAGGGTTCTTCGGCTTCGCCGATCACTACTTCGAGCCCGTGATGGGCGGGACGACGTTGGTGATCACCGCCGCCCGGCGCGACAAGCCGGTCAAGTCCGTGTCGTGCTATGGACCGCAGTCGGCCCCGCTGGGGTTCTCGGACTGCTTCGAGGCGTTGCTGTATCCACACGTCCACCCGACCGGCGTGAAGTCGTACGTCCGGGAGCCGATCCGCCCCACCGAACTCCACCAGGGCTGGTACTGGGGAGACGAGTACCAGAAGAAGCTCGACACGCCGATCGACTGGGTGTGGATCGAGGCCGGCAGGAGCTCGAAGTGGCGCAAGCCGGATCCCCACACGGTGACCCTCGACTCGAGCTACATGATCCCCGCGGTCGACAGCTGCCGCCACATCCGCGTTCACTACAACGACGACCCGGCGTCGGACGGCAGCACGATCCAGTTCGACCGCAACGTGATGTCGCCCAGCGAGTTCGGCGACATCGGCATGACCACGAAGATGTACTTCACGCCGCGGCCGGCGACCTGCACGCTGCTCGAGACCAAGGGCGACGAGCGGCTGTTCTCGGTCTCGGTGCCCGGCTACGCCGGCGCGAACCTGCGGCTGGTCGTGTTCGGCGCGCTTGCCCGGCCGGGCGGCGGCCGGCTGATCGAACTCGACGGTGACGGCGTGATCCAGAACATCCACTGGTTGCAGGCGGCCCCGCAGGCCTGACCGGATCCGCAACACCCGGCGCGCGATCCGCGGTGACTGCCGGCTGCTGTCGAGAGCCTGCGCCGCGGGGAGTGTTCGCTCGCGCTGGCGGGCGGCGTCAACCTGATCCTCGCGCCGGAGCCGAGCCTCGGGTTCGCTCGGGCGAACCTGCTGGCGGCGGACGGGCGGATCAAGTTCTGCGACGCGCGCGCCGACGGGATCGTCCGGAGCGACGGCGTGGGCATGGTCGCGCTCAAGCGATGGAGCGCCGCGCAGCGCGACGGCGATCCGGTCCACGCGCTGATCCTCGGCGCGGCGATCAACCACGACGGCGGGCGGAGCGGCGATCCTGTATCCGTCGTTCGGCATCTTTCATCACACGTTCATCAAGCACATCGCCGAGAAGATGGGCTTGCCTCTGCCGCCGAGCGAGGCCGAGCAGGCGCTGGCGTGATGCTTCGGTGATGGCTCGCCGATCCCCGAGGACTTCTTCGCGTGGGTGCACGAGGAGGTGGTCGCGACGAGGGCGTCCATCCCCTGGCAACCCGGCGACTTCCTCGTCATGAGCAACTTGATCGCGGGGCACGGCAGGACGCCGTATTCGAATCTCGAGCGCACGCTCCACGCGTCGTTTCGGGGACGCCTCGATCTCCGCGCGCTCGCGGTCGCCCGCGCGCCGAGCGGTCACGAGGCCGCGCGCGAGCTGGGTCGCCCTGCCAGCGAGCTGGCCTGAAGTGGCGCTCGTCCGCGCGTCGATCGCGGACCGGACGAGCGCGGCGGCCCGGCTGCGTGGGCCGGCTCGCTACAGCGACCGCAGGAAGTCGATGATCGCCTGCTGGTCGCCCGGCGGCAGTGCGATGAACTTGCGGACCACGACGCTGGCCTCGGAGCCCTTGCTCCCGTGCTGCCGGATCGCGTCGACCAGGCCGCCGTTCGCCGGTCCCGACCGGCCATCGTGGAGGAAGAAGATCCGCTTGCCGACGCCCCACAGCGGCGCGGTGCGGAACATGTCCCCGGTCGCGGCGCCCTGGCTGACGCCGTCGGCGAGCTTGGTCCCCATGTGGTGGATCGCGAGGTCGGTGTAGGGGTGGATCGTGACGTTCGACATGCCGGTGTAGCGCAGCGCGCCGGTGGTCAGCGTGTCGCTATGGCACAGCACGCAGCCGACGCCGGGATCCGCCTGGGTCCCGAACAGCTTCTGGCCGCGCAGCTCCGACGGCGACGCCGTCGTCGGCTGCGGGTCCTGCGACAGCCGCATGAACGCCGCGAACATCGTGGTGTCGCCCGCGCCGCCGGTCGTGGTGTCGGTCGCGTCCTCAGGGTTGGAGTTGAACACGCAGCCCCCGACCGCCGAGCGCTCGTTGTTGAACAGCTCGTTCGACACGCCCTGCTCGACGTTGTACGCCTCGCCGGCGAACACCAGCAGCGACTTGTTCTGGGCCTTCCAGCCGAACCGCGTGACCGTGCCGTCGTTGCCGCTGTGGTTGAGCTCACCGGCGATGCCGCCGGCGCCGCCGCATCCCGCCTTGCCAGCGGCGTCGGTGCTGGCGGCCAGGTTCGCCACCAGCGCGTCGTCGGGGATGCCTTCCAGCAGGCCGAGCCCGAACGTCGGGGTCGGGATCCGGAAGATCACGTTGTTGTTCGCCAGCTGCTTGTCGAAGCTGGGCTGCGCGAGCGTGCAGCCCGGCGCGTCGGTCCGGCCGGCGATCGTGTACAGGCCGTGGACGCCGCCGTCATCGCTGCCGTCCGGGTTCTTGACGAAGCGCGCCTCGCGGACCGGGCCGTCCGCGGTGATGAACGCCGGGACCTTCTGGGCGCCGCCGGGTGCGCGGTCCAGCGTGGCCAGACCCACCTGCGGGTTCGGCATGCGCACGTGACCCAGGGTGGGGTGGGGGCTAGAACCACCCACGTCTGGCTCCGCGTGGCACTGGGCGCAGCTGTTGCCGTTGAAGGTCGGGCCGAGGCCCTTGCCCTCTTCGATCTTGCCGGAGACGGAGTCGATCTCGGCAAAGACGTCGCGGGCGGCCGCGAAGAACGTCTGCTCATCCGGGCTTAGCGTGTCATACGCGCCACCGGCGCCGCGGTCGCCCGCGCGGGGACCTGGGTCGGCGACCGTCTTGGCGACCTCGAATGCCTCATCTGAACCGTCGTCACCAGCAGCGGAGCTGGTGGCCGAAGTACATCCCGACCATGCGACGCATGCGCTGAGGAAAACGGCTGCTTTCGTCCACATCTGGACCTCCTGGAGG
This sequence comes from Kofleriaceae bacterium, assembly GCA_041495365.1. Classification (GTDB taxonomy): domain Bacteria; phylum Myxococcota_A; class Polyangia; order Haliangiales; family Haliangiaceae; genus JABFXX01. The sequence goes on from JBGQCL010000006.1 coordinate 23,030, forward strand.
GTGGTGTGTCCAGGACGGTCCTAACGTGCGGGGTTCTCGGGTGTCAAAACGGCTTCCCCCAACGATTCCGGTAACCTTTTGGAACCGGTTATTCCGCAACAGCAACAATCGTCGGGAGTTCCGGGGCACCTCGGCAGGGTCACTAACAACACCTGTAGCAAAATCGTGCACCTGATAGAATCGTATGGAAACCTAAGGTGAATTCGCCATGGCCCCGTGTTGATTCGGAAAAAAAACTGAGGCGATCCGGCGCTCATCTTACAGTTTTTCGATGAAACGTGATGCAGCACGCAGTCGAGATCTGGGCCGACGTGGAGGCATTCTGGCACGCGGGGTCTCCTCCCAGCACCGGACCGTCCGCGATTCGGATCGCCCGACCCGCTCACGCGGTTTCATCGCGCCGTGGTCGTGCGCACCGCCCGGCTCATTTTTCGGTGCGCCCGCGTCGGGTCCTCGCGACGCTCGAACCGACCGTCCGGGCGGCTCGCAGCGCTCAGGTTCTTCGGGCGCCCGGTATTCCTTGTCAGAATCGGGTTCACGGTGGTGAAACGGCAATCTCCGGAGATCTCAGACCCCGAGCGATATCTCATCTCTGAAGATGAATTTGCCGATCACAATCATTCTTTGCCGCCGATATTTGACAATCATATTCGTTCCGGATCCGGTTCGGTGACGCAGGGACTCCGTCATTGCGGACAGGCGCTGACCGACCGCTCGTTCCCGCACCCCGCCGTCGAGCTGGTCAGTGCCCGATGGAAATGTGTTTATCCTGACGGCCGATGGTTCGCGCGTCGATTCGCCTGCGTCGCATTGCGTCGAGAATATGATAGCCGACATTGACTACGACGTAGGTGACGACTGTAATTTTTGACAAATAGGTTCGTTTCGGTTGACGTGCACCACGCGATACCGTTAGCTGCTCGCCGGGCAGTTTCCCCTACGAGGAATCCGACATGACGCAATCCCGCTGGCTCAAGATCCTCTCGCTCTCGACCGCTCTGCTGATCCCGGCCTGCATGGACGCGACCGACGAAGACGTCGGTCCTGCCGACGACGGCACCGCCGTCCACCTGATGCCGATGCACGACCCCGACGCCAAGGTGGCGGACGCGGCCCCGGCCGGCGCCCACCTGACGTTCTTCGGTGGCCCGACGCTGACCCATGTCAGCGTGCACCCGGTGTTCTGGAATGCGAATACCCAGTTCCAGGCCAACCTCAATGCCTTCTACAAGGGGGTCACCAACAGCACGCTGTACGACATGCTCAGGCAGTATTCGTCGATCGGCCGCGGCTCGGGAGTGAACGGCGTCGTCGACAACCGCACGACGACCAGCGTGTCGGACGCGGCGATCCACACCGAGCTCAACCGGCTGTTCACGGCGGGCACGCTGCCGCTGCCCACTACCAGCAACTACTATCCGGTGCACTTCCCGGCCGGCGTCACGGTCACCGCGCCCGACGGCAGCCGGTCGTGCCAGGTGTTCTGCGCATACCACGGCACCTACGTCCGCAACGGCGTCAACGTCAACTACGGCGTGGTCCCGGATCAGGGCGGCGGCTGCGCCGGCGGCTGCGGCCGCAACGCCCAGCGGGTCAACAACCTCGACTCGGTGTCCTCGCACGAGCTGATCGAGGCGACCACCGATCCGGCGGTCGGCCTGGCGACCACGTTCGCGGCCCCGCTCGCGTGGTACGACCGCACCAACGGCGAGATCGGCGACATCTGCAACGGCCAGCAGGGCACGACGGTCGGCGGCGACGGCGTGACCTACACGATCCAGCTCGAGTTCTCGAACTCGGCCAACAACTGCGTGGCGCGCTGAGCGCCTGCCCGGGCTGCCGTTGCCGGCTGGCGTCGGGCGTCGAATCGTCAGACCGATGGCCGGGGGCCGCGGCGATCGCCGGCATGGACTGCGCGCAGCACATCGCGAGCTTCGCCGCCGGGCGAGCCGATGAACCCGTGACCCGGCCGGCGGACCGGGCGGCGGCGCCACAGCGCGCACCGCATGCCAGCCACCGGACGGCCCGCGCAGGTCGTGCGCAGTCAGCCGGCGGCTGATCGCCGTGCGCTGGCGGCAGGGTGCGCGCCCGTGTCGGCCCGGTCCATGCACCGTGTGGGATCATGTCGTTCCCCATCGACGTCAGGTTTCGAGACATGGAGACGTCTCCCGCGCTGGAGCAGTTCGTGCGCCGCTGGGCCGCCAAGCTCGGCCGCGTGCACGAGCGGATCGGGAGCTGCGAGGTCGTGATCGAACGGCCGCACCAGAGCCAGCACCAGGGCCAGCACGTCCACGTCCGGATCACGCTGGCGGTCCCCGGCCCCGACATCGTGGTCAGCCACGGCCAGGAGCGCGACGGCGCTCACGAGGACGCGTACGTCGCGGTCCGCGACGCGTTCCGCGCCGCGCGGCGCCAGCTCGAGCAGCACGCTCGCCGGCTGCGCGAATTCGAGACCGCCGCGCAGCCGATGCCCTGACGGATCCGTGATCCGGATCAGCGATCGCGCGGCCGGTCGCCCGGATCGCCGGGCGCGTCCGGATCGGGCGGCGACGTGCCGCGCGCGATCCGGCTGCGCACGACATCGTGCTTGCCGACCAGCACGCCGGACAGCTCGTAGCGCCGCGACTCGACGATCGCGAACCGGACGTCGAGCTCGGCCGCCGCGAGCGCATCGTTGATCGACGCGACGAACTGCTCGATCCGCAGCCCGCGGCAGCGGATCGCGACCGGGCGATCGGCGATCCGGAATCGCACGCCGTCGCCGTCGGGATCGATGGCGACGTCGTCGAGCGCGAACCGATCCTTCGCCAGGCCGGCGAGCGGCCACAGGAAGTCGCGCGCGGCGGTCTTGCCGGGGGCGTCGTCGAACCGCGCGTCGCCCTCGAAGATCCGCCAGTACCATCCGGACTCCAGCACGAAACCACCACCGGTTGCCATCGCGATCGAACGTAGCGGGGCGCCGGATCATTGCAAGCGCCCGCCGGTGACGAGTGCGTGAGAGCGCGTGATGGTGATCGCCGGCACGTTGCGCGCGACCGGTCTCCCGGGGACATCGCGCGGCGCGAGGCCCGGCGCTACCGGGCGCGCGGCGTGCGCTTGGCGGGTGGCGCGGCGTGCGCGGCGCGCGCGTCGCCGAGGCCGGCCGTCGCCGCCGGGCCGAGCGAGTCCTCGAGCCGCCGGACCACGCTGGCCAGCCGGGGCCGGACCTCGCCGAGCAGGAACGGGCGGGGCAGGCTGAACGACGGGCCACCGCAGTTGAGCGCCATCACGGGCAGCCCGCGGTCCGGCCGGAACCCGATCGCGACGCCGCTGACGTCGGGCTGCCACTCGCCGAACGAGCTGCAGCAGCCGAGCTTGCGGTGCTGCTCGATCGCGGCCTCGATCTGGCGCTTGCGCTTGGGCCAGGCCGCCGGGTCGGCGGCGCGCAGCTGGGCCATCAGGTCGGGGCGCTCGTCGTCGTCGACGACCGCCAGGCACGACCGGCCGATCGCGGTGGTCGCCAGCGGCACCCAGGACCCGACGTCGAGGCTGAGCGTCAGCGCGGCCTTGTTGCGGCAGACCTCGACATAGATGACGCCCAGGCCGACCCGGATGCCGAGCGCGACCACGGCCTGGGAGAAGTCGGCGACCTCCTGCATCATCGGCCGCGCCAGCTGCCGGATCGCCATGCCGGACAGCATCGCGCTGCCCAGCGCGAGGGTGGCCCCGCCGAGCCGGTACTTGGCGACGTCGTCGACGTAGCGCAGGTAGCCCAGCCGGGCGAGGGTCTGGGACAGCCGGGAGACGGTCGACTTCGGCAGCCGGCAGCGCTCGGCGAGATCGCCGTTGCCGAGCAACGTGTCGCCGGACCGGAAGCACGCCAGGACCTCCAGGCCGCGGGCCAGCGCGGTCACGAAGTGGCGATCCTCCTTGGCTCGCGGTCTCCCCCGCGGCTGGCGCCGCGGAGTCTGCGAATTACGCGATGACACGACCATCCTTGGAGCGGATTATGCGGTGGTGACGGCCCGGCTCGGAAGCCCTTCGCGGGAGGAACGGCCCCGGGCGGTCCGGCGCGTATTTGCAACGCAGCGCGGCGCGACGCGCACGACACACATGATCAGCTTGACCCGTCGGAGTCACTCGTCTAGCTTCAGGGCCGGATTGCGGTTGCAGAACGTAGTTCTGCAATGCAGCACCGGATCGTCGCTCGACTCAGGCAGGCAGGCCACCAAGGACAGGACCGTGATGTGACCGCAGATCGCTCGCCCGATGACATGGGGATTTACCGAACGGCGCCAGAGGGGGGGGACCCGACGGCGCCGCTGCTCCGGATCCGCGGAGTCACCGTGCGGTTCGGCCCGATCGTGGCGCTGAGCGACGTGTCGTTCGAGGTCCGGCGCGGCGAGATCCTCGGGCTGATCGGCCCCAACGGCGCCGGCAAGACCACCCTGTTCAACTGCCTGAGCCGGCTGTGCGAGGTCGAGCGCGGGTCGATCGAGCTCGACGGCCGGTCGCTGCTCGACGTCCCCCGCCACGACATCGCGCGGGTCGGGATCGGCCGTACTTTCCAGCACCTCGGGCTGTTCAACACCATGACCGTGACCGACAACGTGATGGTCGGCACCCACGTCCGGGAGCGCGGCGGGTTCTGGGCGGACGCGCTGAGGATCCGGAGCCTGGTGCACGGCGAGCGCCGGGCGCGGGAGCGCGCCTGCCAGCTGATCGAGCGGCTCGACCTCGCGCCGGTCGCGGGCACACTGGTCGGCGGGCTGCCGTTCCCGGTCAAGAAGCGGGTCGAGCTCGCCCGCGCCCTGGCGTCCGAGCCCAAGCTGCTGCTGCTCGACGAGCCGGCCGGCGGGCTGAACCACGAGGAGGTCGAGCGCCTGGGTGAGCTGGTCCGGACGGTCCGCGGGGCGTTCGGCGTCACGATCCTGATGGTCGAGCACCACCTCAACTTCGTGATGCGGGTGTCCGACCGGGTGGTCGCGCTCGACTTCGGCCGCACCCTGGCCCAGGGCACTCCCGCCGAGATGCAGGCCCACCCCGAGGTCATCCGGGCCTACCTGGGAGCGCCGACATGAGCGGGCTGCTCGTCCTGGAGGACGTCGACGCCAGCTACGGCGCGACCACCGTGCTGCGCGGGGTCTCGCTCGAGGTCGCCGACGGCGGCATGGTCGCCCTGCTCGGGGCCAACGGCGCCGGCAAGACCACGACGCTGCGCGCGATCTGCAACATGGGGGTCAAGACCCGCGGCGGGATCCGGTTCGCCGGCAAGTGCATCGGCCGGACGTCGACCGAGGACATCGTGCGGCTCGGGATCGGCCACGTCCCCGAGGGCCGCGGCACGTTCATGAGCCTGTCCGTCGACGAGAACCTCCGGCTCGGCGCGCTGCGCCGGCGCGATGCCGGGATCGCCGGCGACATCGCCCGGATCTGCGATTACTTCCCGGTGCTGCGCGACCGGATGGACCAGCAGGCCGGGACGCTGAGCGGCGGCGAGCAGCAGATGCTCGCGATCGCGCGCGCGCTGATGTCGCGGCCCCGGCTGCTGCTGCTCGACGAGCCGTCGTTCGGGCTCGCGCCGGTCCTGGTCCAGGACATCTTCCGCATCCTGCGGGTCATCAACAAGGAGGAGCGGATGAGCATCCTGCTGGTCGAGCAGAACGCGCGGCTCGCCTTCGATCTGGTGGGCCAGGTGTTCCTGCTCGAGACCGGGCGCGTGGTCGCCAGCGGCCCGCCCCAACAGATCGCCGCCGACGAGACCGTCCGGCGCGCCTACCTGGGACAGTGACCATGCAGGCCTTCCTCCACCAACTGCTGTCCGGAATCGCCGACGGGGCGATCTACGCCAGCGTCGCGCTCGCGCTGGTGATGATCTTCAAGGCGACCCACCAGGTGAACTTCGCGCAGGGCGAGATGGCGATGTTCTCGACCTACATCGCGCTCGCGCTGACCCAGGCCGGGGTCCCGTACTGGGTCGCGTTCGTCCTCACGCTGGTGTTCTCGTTCGTCCTCGGGCTCGCGATCCAGCGCCTGCTGCTGCGCCGGCTCAGCCGGCTGCCGCACGCCAGCGAGCTGACCGCGGTGGTGGTGTTCATCGGGCTGTTCATCATCTTCAACGGCGCGGCGGGCTCGCTGTTCGGCTACACGCTCAAGGAGTTCCCGACCCCGTTCGATCCAGGCGCATGGTACGGCTCGACGTACCTGTCGTCGCACGAGGTTGGGATGATCCTCATGACCCTGATCGTGCTCGGCATCGTGTTCGTGTTCTTCCGGTTCACCCGGCTCGGGCTCGCGATGCGGGCGGCGGCGGAGAACCCGGCGTCGAGCCGGCTGGTCGGGATCCGGGTCGGCTGGATGCTCGCGCTGGGCTGGGGCCTGGCCGCGGGGCTCGGCGCGGTCGCCGGGATGATGGCGGCGCACAAGGTGTTCCTCGACCCCAACATGATGTCCGGCGTGCTGCTGTACGGCCTCGCCGCCGCGCTGCTCGGCGGGATCGACAACCCGTGGGGCGCCCCGATCGGCGGCTTCATCGTCGGCGCGCTGGTCAACCTCGCCGGCGCCTACGTCGTGGGCAGCCACCTGCAGCAGGCGCTCGCGCTCCTGGTGATCGTCGTGGTGCTGGTGTTCAAGCCGAGCGGCCTGTTCGGCCGGACCGTGGTGGTGCGCGTATGACGCCGGTCAGACCCACCGCGGAGATCGCCGGCCCGACCGGTCGCCGGATCAGCGGGCGGATGTGGTGGCTGGTGGCGCTGCTGGTGGCCGTCGTCGCGGCGCCGTTCGTGCTCAGCAGCTACCACATTTTCCAGGCGACCCAGATCGTGGTCTACGCGATCGCGGTGCTCGGGTTCAACCTGCTGACCGGGTTCAGCGGGCAGATCTCGCTGGGCAACGGGGCGTTCTACGCGATCGGCGCGTACGTCGCGGCTGTCCTGATGACCCACGCGAACCTGCCGTACTGGGCGACGCCGCCGATCGCCGGCGCGGTGTGCTTCGGCGTCGGCTTCCTGTTCGGCCGCTCGGCGACCCGCCTCGAGGGGCTGTACCTCGCGCTCGCCACCTTCGGCCTGGCGATCGCGTTGCCGCAGATCTTGAAGCTCGACGCGATCGAGCACTGGACCGGCGGCAGCCAGGGCGTCGTGCTGAGCAAGCCGGCGTCGCCCCTGGGCGGCTTGCTCGACGACGATCGCTGGCTGTACTTCTTCTGCCTCGCGGTGGCGGCCGTGCTGTTCACCGTGGCGTGGAACGTGATGCGGGGACGCACCGGGCGTGCGATGATCGCGCTGCGCGATCACGCGATCGCTGCGGGGACGATGGGCATCCACGTCCCGTCGTACAAGGCCCGGGTGTTCGGGGTCAGCGCGATGTATACCGGGGTCGCCGGCGCGCTGAGCGCGCTGGTCGCCGGCTTCGTCGCGCCCGACAGCTTCACGTTCCTGGTGTCGATCGCGTTCCTGATCGGCGGGGTGGTCGGCGGCGTCGCGTCGATCTTCGGCGCGCTGTTCGGCGCCGCGTTCATCGAGCTGGTCCCCGACCTGACCAAGCAGGTGTCGGAGCTGTGGCCGTCGTGGCACTGGCTCGCCGACGTGCAATGGCCAGCGTACGGCGTCTTGCTGATCATCACCATGATGGTGATGCCCGGCGGCCTGGCCGGGCTGGTGTACTCGGTCCAGCTCCGGCTCGCTGCGCGCGCTCGCGGGGCGCAGCCCCCCCACTCACCCAGGTCCTGACCGGGCTCTCGCCGGTGTCACCCAACGGAGGATACATGTCAAAGCGGAACTGGTTCATCGTCCCGACTGCGCCCCGGCTCGCGGCATTGACCGGGGTCTGCCTCATCCTGGCCGCCGGCTGCGAGAAGAAGAAGGCCGACGGCGAGGGCGGCGCCAAGCCCGCGGCCACCGCCGCCGACAAGGGCGCCGGCGACGCCGCCATGCCGGGCGTCACCGCCACCGAGATCAAGATCGGCCAGACCATGCCGTACAGCGGGCCGGCATCGTCCTACAGCGTGATCGGCAAGACCGAGGCCGCGTACTTCAAGTGGCTCAACGACAAGGGCGGCGTCAACGGGCGCAAGATCAACCTGATCTCGCTCGACGACGGCTACAGCCCGCCCAAGGCGGTCGAGCAGATCCACAAGCTGGTCGAGAACGAGGGCGTGGCGTTCACGTTCAACACGCTCGGCACGCCGAGCAACACCGCGATCCAGAAGTACCTCAACGACAAGAAGGTCCCGCAGCTGTTCGTCGCGACCGGCGCGGACAAGTGGGGCGACCCCGAGCACTTCCCGTGGACGATGGGCTGGCAGCCGAGCTACCGGACCGAGGCCCAGATCTACGCCAAGTACATCATGAAGGAGAAGCCAGCGGCCAAGATGTGCGTGCTGTACCAGAACGACGATTTCGGCAAGGACTACGTCAAGGGCCTGCAGGAGGGGTTCGGCGATCAGTACGACAAGGTCGTGATCAAGACCGCGTCCTACGAGGCGAGCGATCCGACGATCGACTCGCAGGTCGTGACGCTGCAGGGCGCGGGTTGCGACACGCTGCTGGCCGCCCCCATTCCCAAGTTCGGTGCGCAGACGATCCGCAAGGTCGCCGACCTGGGCTGGAAGCCGCTGTTCTTCATGTCGAACGTCTCGGTGTCGCTGACCGCCGTGCTCAAGCCGGCCGGGCTCGACAAGAGCACCGGCATCATCACCGGCTCGTACCTCAAGGATCCCAGTGACCCCTCGATGGCCAACGATCCCGGCATGAAGGAGTACCTCGCATGGGCCAAGCAGAACATGCCGTCCGACGTCGACGCCACCGACCTCAACGCGGTGTACGGCTACGGCGCGGCGATGTCGCTGGTCCAGGTGCTGACCGCGTGCGGCAACGACCTGTCGCGCGCCAACGTCATGAAGCAGGCGGCGAGCCTGAGCCACGTGAAGGTGCCCGTGCTGATCGAAGGCATCGACATCAGCACCGGCGCGACCGACTTCCGGCCGATCCAGCAGATGCAGCTGCGGCGGTTCAACGGCACCAACTTCGAGACGTTCGGCGAGGTGATGGCGGGCAGCTGATCGGTCCGCACGGCGGACAGCTGCCGCGGTACGCGGCGCTCGTCCTGGAGTTTTTCACCCGCGCGTGCGCTGGTTTTTCTAGCCAGGGCGTTCGCGCTCAGCATGGATCACGTCCGCAAGGCAGCCCTCGCGCATTGCGACCGTGAGCGCTGTCGCCACACCCGGCGGGCAGCCACGGGCGCGCGTAGTATTCGCGCCAGGACGTGGTCGACGTAGTGGACACGATTCGGCTCGTGATTGCGGACGATCACGGACTGCTCCGCACGGGCCTGATGCGCCTGCTCCGGCGCGACTACGAGACCGTCGGAGAGGCCGCCGACGGGGACGAGACGCTCCGCGTGGTCGGTGCCGCGCGCCCCGATGTGCTGCTGCTCGACCTGGCCATGCCGCGCAGCGATCCGGCCGCGCTGGTCGCGCGGCTGCGCCACGACCACCCCGGGCTGCGGATCGTGGTGATGACCGGCACGAGCGACCACGCCGGGCTGTTCGCGCTGCTCGGCGCCGGCGCTTCGGCGGTCGTGCTCAAGGACTCCGGTGTGGCCCGGCTCCGCGAGGCGATCGCGCGCGCGCTCGACCGCGGCGTGTACGTCGATCCCGACCTCCGGATCGCGGCGCCGGCGCCGCCGCCGGGCCTGACGCCGCGCGAGTCCGAGGTCATGGGGTTGCTCGCGCGCGGTAACAGCTACCGCGATATCGGCGCGGAGCTCCACCTCGGCGAGCGCACGATCGAGACCTACCGCCGCCGGATCGCGGACAAGCTCGGCGTCCGGTCGCGCGCCGAGCTGGTTGCCTATGCGATCGAGCACGGGCTCGTCGTCGCGGCGGACGCCGCGGGCTCCAGCTGATGGCGGTTCGCGTCGTCGTCGTGGATGATCATCAACTGCTGCGCGAGGCCGTCACCGAGCTGGTGAACAGCGAGCCCGGGCTCGAGGTGGTCGCCGCGGTGGGCAACGCGGAGGCGGCCGGCGCGGCCGTGGCGCAGCATGAGCCCGATCTCGTGCTGCTCGATCTCACGCTGCCGGGCGGCGGCGCGCTCGGCCTGGTCCAGCGGTTCCACGCCGAGGGCCGGCCGCTGACCCTCATCGTGTCGATGCACGAGCGGCCGGAGTTCGTGCGCTCGGCGATCGCCGCGGGAGCGCGAGGCTACGTGTTCAAGGCGTCGACCCACAAGCACCTGATCGACGCGATCCACCAGGTGATGGCCGGCGAGACGTACATCGACGCCAAGGTCGCGGCCGCGTTCGATCACGAGATCGCGATCAGAACGAATCTGAGCCTGAGCGAGCGCGAGCGCGTCGTGCTGATCGCGCTGGCGCGCGGCCTGACCTACAAGGACATCGCCGAGCAGCTCGGGGTCGGCGTGCGCACCATCGAGACCTACCGGCGGCGGGTCGTCGAGAAGCTCGGGCTGCGCACGCGCGCCGACTTCCTGCGCTACGCGCTCGAGCTCGGCTGGGTCGACAAGTCCTGAGCGTGATCTCCCGGAGCTCCGGACACAGGATCCGTCCGATCACGGATAGTGCAACTCGGAGATCCTCAGTAGCGTGATCGGGTGTCCGGGATCTCGATCTCACTCGACGCAGTGGGTGGGGCGTTCGTTGCATGTAGTCGTGACGGCGCGATCCTCGGTGCGAGTCCGGCCGCGGGCGACATCCTGACCCGGATCGGTGGCACGGCCCGGCTGCTGCCGTCGACGCTGTGGGCGCAGCTCGAGCGCGCGCCGATCGGTGAGGCGGTGATCTGGGGCTCGGCTGCCAGCACCGGAGGGATCCTCGGCTGCACGCGCTTTCCGGTCGGCGACGATCGGCTGCTGCTGGTGATGCGCGAGATCACGCTTCACCAGGAGCTGCTGGCGCAGCAGCTGCAGCGCCACCGCGCCAGGACCGTCGAGATGCTGGTGTTCCTGCTCGCGCACGATCTACGCGCGCCGCTGGCCTCGATCGCGCTCAACCTCGACATGCTGCAACAGCACTGGGAGCCGGCCGACGACAGCTTCGTGCGCGACAGCATCGACGAGAGCCTGCACGCGACCGCGCAGCTGCGCGAGGTCATCGACGCGCTGGTCGATTTGGTGCGGGTCGGCCCGCCGCGCGCCACCGACCTGCCGGTCACCGCCGTGATCGACCGCACGGTCGCGTTGACCGGTCCGCTGTTCCGGCACGCCGGCCACGAGCTCGCGGTGCGGCTCGATCCTGCGGCGCCGGCGATCCGGGCCAACGGCCTGGGCGTGCAGCAGATCCTGCTCGACCTGCTGGTCAACGCGGTGGAGTCGACGAGCGAGCCGATGACCGTCGAGCTGTCCACCGCGCCGGCCGCGATCGGCGCCGTGCCCGCGGTGCGGATCCGGGTGCGCGACCACGGCCCCGGGATCCCCGCCGCGGTCCGCGCGCGGCTGTTCGAGCCGTTCTTCACCACCAAGCCGACCGGCACCGGGCTGGGGCTGGCGCTGGCGCGCGACGCGGCGCGCGCCGAGCGCGGCGCGCTCGAGCGGGTCGACGTCGACCGCGGCGCGTGCTTCGACGTCGTGCTCCCGGCCGGGACAGCGCCATGACCGCGGTGCTGGTCGTCGACGACGACACGCTGTTCCGCTCGACGCTGGCGCGCGACCTCGGCTCGCGCGGCCACGCCGTATCGGTCGCGGCCGGCATCGACGACGCGATCCAGGCGCTCGCCGCCGACCGGTTCGACGTCCTGCTCACCGACCTCCAGCTGGGCAGCCGCGACGGCATCGATCTGCTCAAGCGCGTGCGCACGGTCGCGCCGGCGACCCGCTCGATCCTGATGAGCGGGTTCGCCAGCGCGCGCGACTACCAGCGCGCGATCGAGCTCGGCGCGGTCCGCGTGCTGTGCAAGCCGTTCAGCTCGGCCGAGCTTCACCAGGCGATCGAGCACGCGCGCGACTGCTCGCAGGGCTACCGCGCCAGCATCCACGGCCTGAGCTTGATCGACGTGCTCCAGCTCTACCAGCTCGGCCGCCGCTCGATCGCGCTCCGCGTGATCGGCGGGCAGGGCGGGGAGATCCTGCTGCGCGACGGCGCGTTCGTCCACGCCGCGCGCGGCGAGCTGGTCGGCGAGCGCGCGCTGGTCGCGCTGCTGTCGGCCCCGAGCGGCGAGCTGCGCAGCGAGGCCTTGCCGCCGGGCTACCCCACGACGATCGATCGGCCCGCTCAGGCCGTGCTGCTCGACTGCCTGCGCCGGCTCGATGAGGGCGGCGCCGAGATCGCCGCCGCATCGCAGGGCGACGGCGCCACCCCCCACCAGGAAGGAGAACGCTGTATGGGAAAGATGGATGATGCGTGTCGAGAAGTCGTGACCAAGACCGACGGCGCCGTCGCGTGCGGCATTGTCGATCTGGATTCCGGAATGCTGCTCGGAATCTTCAACTCCGCGAACTACACCCAGACCATGAACGAGATCGTCGCGGCGGCGTCCATGGATCTGTTCCGCGGACCCAACGTCGGCCGGATCGAGCAGATGGTGCGCGCCCACCGCGGGATGGTCGAGAACGGCGAGCACTACTTCCACGAGGTCCACGTCACGTCGGAGCACAACTACCACTTCGCCAAGACGCTGAAGAAGGGCAAGGCGGTGATCATGCTGGTCACCAAGAAGACCACCAACATCGGCATGGGCTGGGCTCAGCTCAAGTCGGTGATCCCGATGGTCGAGCCGCTGGTCCCGTGACCGCGGTCGATCCGGAGGGGACCTTCCCGTCCCCTCTTTCGCGGCCAAGCCGCGAAATTCACCCCTCCGCGCGTCGCGTCGCGCGGGTCATCCACTCCACACGACCGGAGGACACCATGGCAACCACGCTCGACATCGCCCTCGCCAACACCCAGAAGGCCGTCCCGGAATGCGTCGCGGTCGGCTACGTCGACATGAAGACCGGCATGCTGCTCGGGGTCAAGACCGTCGACAGCCATCCCCAGGAGGTGCTCGATCTGGTCGCCGCGGCGACCGGCGACCTGTTCCAGGGCAACAACGTCGCGACGATCGAGAAGCTGTTCCGTCAGTCGCGCGGCGTCAAGGAGGACGGCATCCACTACTTCCAGGAGATCATCGTCAACTCCGACAACCTGGTCCACGTGTTCCTGCGCTGCAAGAAGAACCAGGACATGGTGGTCGTGACGGTGTGCCGGGTGTCGGCCAACCTCGGCATGGTGCTGTCCAAGACCCGGTCCTCGCTGTCGGCGATCGAGGCGGCCGCATAAGCCGGTGCTCGCCGCCGTGACCGCCACGCGCCGCGATCGCCTGGTCGCGCTGTTCGCCGTGATCCGCGCGAGTGCGCACGAGGGCTCGGGAGCGCTGCAGTTCGGCGACGGCCCGCGCGACGGGGCGGTGCTGTTCGACGCCGGCCGGGTGTGCTGGGCGGCGATCCCGGGCGCCGGCCGGCGGTTGCTCGATCTGGTGTGTGCCCACGCCGGCGCGCCGCGGCCGCAGATCGAGTCGGCGTACGCGGAGTGCCGGGCGCGCGGCGTGTCGTTCGGCGAGCTCCTGGTCGAGCGCAAGCTGGTCGACGCCGGCGAGCTCCGCGACCTGCTGCTCCGCCAGACCTCGGAGACCCTGGTGGCGCTCGCCGAGCGCGACGCCGAGCCGGTCTGGGTACCGCACCGGGGCGGCGGTTACCAGCCGCTGTTCACGTTCACGCTCCCGGAGATCGCGGCGTCGACCACCGCGGCGGGGCTCGCGATCGATGTCACCGCGGCGCAGGGCGAGCTCGCCGTGGTGGTCGGCGGCGACGGCGCCGGGGCCGCGTTCGACGTCGACATCGACGGCCGGCCGCTGGCGTTCGCGGTGCGCGGCGAGCTCGACTACGACCAGATCGGCGCGCTCGGCGTCTGGGTCACCGAGGTCGCGTCGCGCTGGCCGTCGGACCTGTTTCCTGGCTTCATCGTCGCCAGCATGGGGGCCGGCGGGTTGATCGCGTGGACCGCCGGTGGCTGGCTGTTCGGTGCCCGGTTCGATTCTCCGTCGGGGCTGGTCCGCGCCCTGGCGCACCTGAAGCGGAGGACGTGATGGCCGTGTTCGATCGCGACAACGCCAAGCTCGTGGTCCGGGTGGTCTATGACGGGCCCGGCAACGCTGGCAAGACCACCAACCTGATGGAGATGTGCCAGTTCTTCACCGCGCGGCGGCGCAGCGAGCTGAGCTCGCCCGAGGCGCACGACGGCCGCACGCTGTGGTTCGACTGGCTGCAGATCGACGCCGGCCTGGTCGCCGGATATGCGCTGCGCTGCCAGATCGTGACCGTGCCCGGCCAGCTCGTGCTGCGCCGGCGCCGCAGCGCGCTGCTGCGCGCGGCCGACGTGGTCGTGATGGTGTGCGACAGCACGCCGGCGGGGCTGGAGCTGGTGCGTCCCGCGTTCGGCCGGATCCGGCAGTTCACCGCCGAGCAGGCCGGGGCCGACGTGCCGATCGTCGTGCAGGCCAACAAGCAGGACCTGCCGGGCGCGCTGTCGCCGGAGGACGTCGCGGCGGCGCTCGGGGCCGACGCCGCGATCCCGGTGGTCGGCGCGCGCGCCAACGCCGGGGTCGGGGTCAAGGAGACCCTCGTGCTCGCGATCCGCGCGGCCGCCAACCGGGCCCAGCAGCTCGTGCTGGAGCGCGGCATCGACGCGCTGGCCGGCGTGCCCGGTGATGCCGAGGCGGTGCTGAGCGAGCTCCGGCAGCTGGACGGCGCGCCCCACGGGGCGCTGGATGGCGTGCTCGGCCGGGCCGGATTCGTCGAGGGCTCGCCGGCGCGGATGCCGTCGATCCCGCTGCCCCCGCCGGCCCGCGGGCCCGCCGCACCGGTCGTTGCACCGGCCGTTGCGCCGGCCGCCACGCCCGCCGGACCGCCGGCGTGGTGGCCGGTCCCGCCGGTCGGCGACGCCGGTATCGCACCCGGCAACCTGTGGCCCGCGGCGACCGGCCGCGAGGTGCTGCGCGGGCTGGTCCAGATCACCCCGCGCCCCCGGCTCGACCTCGTCGAGCAGCCCGGCGACCGCGATGGCAGCGGCAAGGTGAGCACGGTGGTCTACGACGCCGGCGGCTGGTGCCTCAAGACCTCGAGCGGCCGGCGGTTCGACGACCTCGACGCGGCGCGCGTCGCGCTGGTCAAGCTCGCGCGCACCAAGATCGCGCTCGGCGCGCTGACCCTGCCGAGCACGGTGCTGGTGACCTGCGGCGAGCCGGCGGACGGCTACTGGGTGTGGACGCTCGCGCCGTGGCGCCGGACGCTGCGCGGCGCGATGACGGACGCGATGGTGGCCGGCGACCGGGCCGGGCTCGGCGACGCGCTGGAGGGGTTCGCCGGCGCCGTCGGCGAGTCGCTCGTGCGCGCGCTGCGCACCGGCCATGGCCTCGATCTGCACCCCAGCAACTTCGCCCTGGACGGCGAGACGCTGGTCTACGTCGATGACGATGTCAGCGAGGCGCCGCCGGTCCGCGGCGCGGCCCACGCGATCCTGCAGCGCGCCGAGGAGCTCGCCGGCTACCCGGCGGAGATCGATCGCTACGCGCGGGCCGTGATCGACCAGCTCGCGGCGCGGCTCACGCCCGAGGACGTCGCGCGGCTGGGGCTGGTCGAGGACCTGCGGACCACCGCGCCGCGCACCCCGCTCGCCCGCGCGCTGCGGGCGCGGTTGCTCGCCGCGCTCGATCCGACGCACGCGAGGGACCTCGCGCCCGCCTCGGGTCCGGTGGCCGAGCCGATCGCCGCGGCGCCCGGGCCGGAGCCGGAGTGCGCCGGGCGAGCGCCTGCGCCCGCGCTCGACCTCCCGGCCGGGCCGGCCGCCGCACCCGGGCCGGCCGCCGCACCCGGGCCGGCCGCCGCACCCGGGCCGGCCGCCGCACCCGAGCCCATGCCGATCGCGGCGTTGCCCGAGACCTGGCCGCTGCCGCCGACGGCCGCGGAGCACTTGCCCAGCGGGTTCATCTGGCCCGTCGTCGCCGGCCGCGAGCTGGTGCGCGAGATCCTGGCCCGCACGGCGACCCGGCGCGACGGCCGGCCGTTCACCTACGATCTCGGCGACTACACGCTGTCGACCTCGTCGGAGCGCCGCTTCATCGAGGTCGACGACGCCCGCGCCGAGCTGCTCCGGCTCGCCCGGGCGCAGGTCGCGCGCGGCGCGGCGCAGCCCCGCGTCGTGCTGGTGCTCGCGCCCGACGACACCCGCGGCGGCCACTGGATCTGGACGATCGCGCCGAGCGCGGGCGAGGCATACGCATCGCCGTGATCGCCGCGGTCCACGCCCAGCTCGCGGTGCTGGACGCCCGGCCGGACGCCGGGCCGGACGCAGAGATCACGGACGTCGCGGGCGCCCCGGTCGACGCCGCGATCTGGCTCGGCCTGCCGGACGGGCGGTCGGCCCGGCTGTGCGGCGGAGGGTAGATGGCCGGGGCCGGCGAGCCTGGCGGCGCGGTGGGCCCGCCCGCGTACGTGCCCGCGTACGTGCCCGCGTACGTGCCCGCGTACGTGCCCGCGTACGTGCCCGCGTACGTGCCCGCCTACGTGATCGAGGACGCTGCCGTGTTCGACGCCGGCCGGCCGATCCTGCGCGATCTCGACCTCGCGATCCCCACCGGCCGGGTCAGCGCGCTGGTCGGCCCGGGCGGCGCCGGCAAGTCGACGCTGCTCCACGCGCTCAGCGGTCACCGGCTGCCGGGCGATCTGCGGCTGGTCGGCACCTGGCGGCTGCACGGCGCCGTGCGCTCGCGCTGGCAGCACGACATCTTCCTGGTGCCCCAGCGCCGCGCCGGCGCGACCGGCGGGACCTGGCGCGAGGCGCTGGCGTCACCCGCGTCGGTGGTGCTGCTCGACGAGCCGTGCGCGCGGGCGGTGGCGGTCCCCGAGCAGGCCGAGCTCGCCGAGCTCGCCGCCCGGCTGACCGGCGAGCGCGGGCGGACCGTCGTGATCGCCACCCACCACATGTCGTTCGCCCAGGCGGTCGCCGACCACGTCGTCCTGCTGTGCGGCGGCACGGTGGACTGCGCGGTCCCGGCCGCGACGTTCTTCGGCGATCCGCCGACGCCGATGGCCCAGCGCATCATCCGCCAGGGCAACTGCTGGCCGAGCGGCGACCTGCCGTCGCACTTCCGCTGGGTATCGCCCTCGCTCGCCGGCATGGCCCGGCCCGGCCTGGTGCGCCACCTGGACCGCGATCTCGCGGCGGTGGCGGCGGCGGGGATCCGGCTGGTCGTGTCGCTGACCGAGACCGCGCTGCCGCCGGGCGAGCTCGAGCGCCACGGGCTGTGCGCGCTCCACTTCCCGGTCCGCGACATGAGCGTGCCCGAGATCGCCGCGACCGCCCGGCTGTGCGACCTGATCGCGCGCTGGCCGGCGTCGGGGCAGGGCGGGGTGGTCGTCCACTGCCACGGCGGGCTGGGCCGGACCGGGACGATCCTCGCCGCCCAGCTGGTCCACGCCGGCCGGTCGGCGGGCGACGCGATCCGCACCGTGCGCGCCGCGATCCGCCATGCGATCCAGACCGGCGAGCAGGAGGAGTTCGTCCACCGCTACGAGCAGATCCGCGCCGCGGCCGCTCCGTGAGCCGGCGGTACTGCCGTGGTGTCGCGGAGGTGTCGCGCCCCCGGAGATGCAATCCACGGCATCGCACGGCGGACGCCCGGCGCCACACACGTGTTATATCCGCGTCGAGCCGGCCGCGATCGGAAGCGACCCGCCGAGCGGCGAACCGGCCCAAGGAGAGTCTGAAGAACATGCGCAGGATTCTCGTCGCCGTACCTCTGGTCATGCTCGTCGGTCCGGCCGGCGCGCAGCAGCCCGATGACATCAACCGCATCATCGATCAGGGCCTCAATCACTCGCAGGTCATGCAGATCGCCGAGCACATGGACGACCGGATCGGCCCCCGGCTGACCAACTCGCCGCAGATGCGGCAGGCCGAGGCCTGGACCCAGCAGCAGTTCAAGAGCTGGGGCCTGCGCAACGTCCACAAGGAGGGCTTCCCGTTCGGCCGCGGCTGGTCGATCGTGTCGTCGAGCGTGCGGATGACCGCGCCGCGCGTCATCCAGCTCACCGCGATCCCGGTGGCGTGGACCCCGGGCACCGGCGGCACGGTCACCGCGCCGGTCGTCGTCGCGCCGATGCGGCGCGAGCGCGACTTCGAGGCCTGGCGCGGCAAGCTCGCCGGCAAGGTCGTCCTGGTCACCCTGCCCAACGACGGCAGCGAGCCGGGCGAGGCGCCGTTCAAGCGGCTGAACAACGAGGACATCTCCAAGCTCGACAAGTACCGCGAGCCCGACTACGACCCGTCGTCGGTCAATCGCATCGTCAAGCGCGTCGCGTTCGAGACCAAGCTCGACGCCTTCCTCAAGGCCGAGCGCGCGGTCGCGTGGGCGCGCATGGCGTACCGCGACGGCAAGCTGCTGCACGGCGAGGGCCGGGGCTTCCGCCCCGGCGCGACCCCCGCGATGCCCGGGCTGGAGATCGCCGCCGAGGACTACCGCCGGCTCGCCCGGCTGGCCAAGGTCGGCGCGACGCCGACGCTCGAGATCAACACGGCCGTCCAGTACGACGACAGCGATCCCAATGCCTACAACATCCTCGCCGAGATCCCGGGCAGCGCGGGGGGGACCGAGTACGTCATGGGCGGCGCGCACCTCGACAGCTGGGTCGCCGGTGACGGCGCCGCCGACAACGGCGCGGGCAGCGCGGTGGTGATGGAGGCCGCGCGGATCCTCTCCACGCTCGGCGTCAAGCCCAGGCGCACGATCCGGTTCGCGCTGTGGGTCGGCGAGGAGCAGGGCCTGCTCGGCTCGATGGCCTACGTCGAGAAGTACCTGGCGACCCGCGCGCCGGCGTCGGGCAGCGAGACCCCGATCGAGAACTTCTTCCGGTGGCGCTATCGCTTCCCGATCACGCCGCGGCCCGGCTACAAGGACCTCGTCGCGTACTTCAACATCGACAACGGCTCGGGCCGGATCCACGGCATCCACAGCGAGGGCAACGTCGCCGCGACGCCGCTGTTCAAGGAGTGGCTGCAGCCGTTCGCCAGCATGGGCGCGAACAGCGTCGTGGCCTCGCCGACCGGCGGCACCGATCACGTGTTCATGCAGGCGGTCGGGGTCCCGGGCTACCAGTTCATCCAGGATCCGCTCGACTACAACTCGCGGGTCCACCACAGCAGCATCGACACGTTCGACCACCTCAAGCCCGACGACATGCGCCAGGCCTCGGTCGTGCTCGCCGGCCTGCTGTTCGAGGCGGCCAGCAGCGCCAAGACCCTGCCGCGCATGCCGCTGCCGACCGAGGGCACGGAGACCAACCCGTTCAAGTACGACGACCCCGAGGACAACTAAGGCAACGGAGGGGCGCGGCGGTCGCGCAGCTTCTGCTTGTTGCGCCGGCCGCGGCGCTCGAGCATCGGCCGCAGCACGCGGCGCAGCCCGGGCGCCAGGTAGCCGACCGTGGTCAGCGCGCTCGACAGCCGCGGCGTCGCGCGCTCCAGCTTGCCGTCGAGCGCGCACCGCACGACCAGCGCCGCGACCTGGTCGGCCGTGACCATCGGCTGCGACATCGTCAGATCGGTCACGGTGTCGAGCTCGGCCAGGATGAACCGGGTGTCGACCGGGCCGGGCGACACGCACGACACGGTCACGCCGGTGCCGCGCAGCTCGTCGGCGAGCGCCATCGAGAACCCGCGCAGGCCGAACTTGGTCGCCGAGTACGCCACGCTGCCCGGGACCGGCACCTTGCCGGCGAGCGACGCGACGTTGACCACCGCGCCGCGGCCGCTCGCGATCAGGTGCGGCAGCGCCCGCCGGGTCAACAGGATCGGCGCGCGCAGGTTGACGTCGACCATCGCCGCGAGGTCGGCCTCGGCCAGATCGCCGAACGGCCCGCGCGCGTGGCGGCCGGCGTTGTTGACCAGCACGTGCAGCGCGCCGAACTGGTCGAGCGCGCCGCGGACGATGCGCTCCGGCCCGTCGGGCGCGGCGACGTCGGCCGCGATCGCCAGCGCCGGCCCGATCGCCGCGACCTCGGCCCGTGCGCGCTCGAGCTCCGCGGCGCCGCGCGCGACCAGCACGACGCGGGCGCCGGCCTCGGCAAACTGGCGCGCGCACGCCAGGCCGATCCCGGCGGACGCGCCGGTGATCACCACGGTTCGATCGGTGAATGGTTTCGCCATGGGCGCACCGTACACGCCCGGCGCCGCCGGTGGAACCGCCGAGATCCGGCTCGACGGATGCGGCGGCGTACGCGATCGGGCTAGTCCGGGCAGTACGCGTCGTTGCCCCGGACGATCGCCTTGCAGTCGTTCGAATCGCAGTACGCGTCGTTGCCCCGGACGATCGCCTTGCAGTCGCCGGTCGTGCAGTACGCGTCGTTGCCCCGGACGATCGCCTTGCAGTCGCCGGTCGTGCAGTACGCGTCGTTGTTCTTGACGATCGCCTTGCAGTCCTTCGAGTCGCAGTATGCGTCGTTGCCGCGGACGACCGCCTTGCAGTCGCCGTCCTTGCAGTACGCTAGACGTCGCATCTGGACTTGTGCGCGTTCCAAGAGAAGTTGAGGGACACGGCATGGCCATCGATATACGCGCCGTGATCGACTGGCCAATTCCATTCCTTAATAATAAGAGCATGCGAAACTTTGGTGATTGGGAGCTCATCACCCTGCGAAAGAGGCAATCGAGGTGACGCTCCGAGACAGACAGCCGCCAGGGCGGCGTGCTGAGATCCCGCGATCCAGGCGATCGCTATGTCGATGCGTGCTCCAGCAAGCAGGAGTTGGCGAGCGCGTTTGGGGGGGTGGGGGGGGTGGCAACCGACTCGCCTCGTCGCGTCATACGACGCGTCGCACGCCGTCCTTGCGCTTGATGCCGAATTCGTAGCGGATGATGTCCGGGACATCGATGCGATCATTACCTCGATCGCTCAACACTCCGATCCGCAGCAGCTCGTCAAATGCCTCGTTCGGGTCCGGGTGCGTGGGCGCATTCTTACTGAAGCCGCGTAGGGCGGCCAGCACTTCCTTCTTGGACAGGAACAGCATCTCGTCGCGCAAGCTCTCCAGCGATCCGACAATTGGATAGTCTTCCCGGAGCTCGTCGACCCTGCGCTTGGACGCTTTCTCCAATGAGCTCTGGAGTTCGGTGGGATCGAGCAGCCGGCGGTATGGAGCCTTGGGCCCGCGTTGGAGCGCCGTCTCGGCAGCACCACGGATGAGCTCGAGTATCGAACGCGGCGTTACCCGAAGGTTAGCGTCCTGGAGGTGGCTGATGAGCCACTTGTAAGAGACGCCTTTCGTCGGCCCGGCCCCCATGTATTGACCGACGAGCTTATTCGCGAACCGAGATTGCTCGTCCTCGTCGAACTCGGGCTTGGGAACGTAACCGAGGTGACTCTGTTTGCTTAACGCGACCTCCGCCACGTTCACGAGCCAGTCTCGGAGCTTGTCGAAGGTCGCCATCCGGCGCACGAGCAGCGCGTAGAGCTTGCCGGCGTTCCACTCGATTCGAACCGATCTCGCTTCCAGCTTGGTCGCATCGGCGAACGACGTGAGCGCCGCCTGGAACAAGTCCTCCCGCAAAAGGATTTTTCCGCGCAAGTGGTCGTAGCGCTGTGACAGCGACAGCCACAAACCGAGCAGCGCGGTCGCGAGCTTTCGACGCACCTCGCTCTGGTTCGCCGCGATGCGATCGAGATGATCATAGATTACGAAGCACGTTGTCTTGGCGCGGCCCTCGAGTCCGTCGAGCCAAGCGTAGATCTCGGGTAGCGCCGCTTGTGCAGCCGGAACCCAGCGCCCCAGGTCCGTCACGTGACCGGCGTATGCGCCTCCGAACGCCTTTGGAAGGGTGGTGCCCGAGTAGACCTCTGCGTGAAGTCGCGCCGCGAGGTGACCAAGCCAAAACGCGCGGAGTGCCTCCGGCGTCGCGGTCGTCGCGAAAGTTTCCACGACATCGCTGGGCGGATGAATCGTCCCGGCCTCGGAGAATCCCTCAATGCGGGTTCCTTGCGGTGCACCCGCGATCAGGTCGGCCAGTGGAATTTTCTTCGTGCTCGCCGCGTGAATCAGCTTGAACAGGGCGGTCTTTCCAGCGCCGCGCTCGCCCCTCACGATGAACACACGTTGGTCAAGCGCGCGCTCGTAGACCGGGTTTGGCAAGAACGTACGAATCACGTCGTCGTCCGCGTCGGCGTCGACAGGGATCCTGGATAGCTCATCAAGCAGTGCGCGCCGCTCCTCGTCTTCGAGGCTCTTTCCTGCCACGTCAGTCTTCCTTCCGAGGGGCTACGATCTCCGCGATGTCGTCGAACTCACCGAGTAACGCGGCAGAGACCTGTTGCAACCGGTCGAGGCGCTGGAACTCTTCGCGTTCGGCGACGAGGACTGGGTAGTGACCTTCTTGGGCGTTCAGTTGAGGTACTTCGTCGAGGTCAACGTAGATGGTCTGGAGCGCAAGGTCGTACATCTTCTTGCGCCACGACTCGACGAGGGCCTTCGTGTCGGCCGCGTCGAACGGCGGCTTGACCATGGTCTGCACGATTCGGAGGTCGCGGCGCTCGACTGGGTGCATCCGGCGGATCGCCTCCAGCACAACCTGCATTCCCGCGTGTGCTTGCTGGTTTGCTCGCGCGACGAGGACATCCATGTGCGACAGCCGATGCAACGCGAGCCCACCAATGTCGTGAAGTCCGGCGCGACTGTCGAGCAGCACCACATCGGGCTTAACCTTCGCGGCGGCGGTGTCTATTAGCGCACGCAACGCCTCCTCCGCAGGACTGCCCTTCGCGCCGGAGTCGCCGACCAGAAAGTCGAGGCGCGCCAGCTTCTCGAGGTACGTAGGCCCGAGCCGACCCGCAGCCAGAACCCAGAGGTTGTTCACACCATTCGCCGGCTCCGGACGTACGTCTCCGACTTCACCCGTGGCGATATGCGAGAGCAGGTGATCCACGACGCCGATTGGAGACTGGGAGTCAAACAAACTGCCGAGGCCCGGTGCCTCGAGGTCGAGATCGATCGCGAGCACCCGTTGAGGCCGTGCAGCAATCCTTGCTGCGACACACGCAAGTGTGGTAGTGCGGCCAACGCCTCCCTTGAACGAATAGAACGCAACAACGCGCGGCTCGCTTGGCGGGGATCCCCCAGCCGTGAACCACGATTCCTTGCTGTTCAGAATCGCGCGCCCGACGAGCCACGTGGGCTTTGGCACGCGAGTGCCGTCGAGTAACTCGTACTCGGTAGGCCAGCCTTGCGGCCAATCGTTGGGGGGCTCTGCCACTTCACGGAAAATCTCGGCGGCGATGCGCCGGTGCGCGGGTGAGCCGTCTCCTTCCAGCACAGGTGGTGCGAACCATCCTCCGAGTTCGGCCTCCAGCGTGCTGGACAGCGCGCTCACATCGACCTTCCCGGCGACGTTACCCGCCCGCTCGATTGCGACGCGCACACGTCCGCGAACGTCGCGCACTAGGGCAACACGGCGTCCCAGTGGATTCGCTCGAACGACCGCTGCCACGGCCGCCGCGAGCACGTCGTCCGGAGCGTGCCACGGCATCAGAGGCTCCCCGGATCGAACGGATCCGTCAGCCAGAGCGCTGCGAGCGCGCGATCGAAGTGCGTCCCGGTCTCGCGAACGAGATCTGCGGCCGCCGCAGCATGCTTGTGGGTGGCGTCGTAACGATGGGACTCGCTCCATTCGACGAGGTGCGTCCCGGGATTCGCCCAGCCCGAGACCCGCAGACGAGCAGCCCGCGGATCCAATGCCACGACGATCTCGAACAAGGTGTCGAAGTGCTTCCCCTGCTCGTGAGACAGCGCAACTCGGAATGGCTTGACCGTGAGCGCGGCTTTGCGGATGCATTCCGTGACATATCCGGCGAGGTGCCACGACTGGTCAGGCGAAGGCGCTAGCAGACGTTCTGCATCCTCCTGGTGACGCAGCGCTGCGGACAAGAGGTCCCGCTGATCGGGGGCGAGCATTTCAAGACGATCAATAACACGACCGACGTGCATCGCAGGTACCGCGCACTTCGGTGTCAGAGCTGGTCGGGATCGGCGGGCTGGATCCATCGACGGTGGCTGGCTGCGGCGCCAAGGACGTTCAAGCGGCGTTTCGGGGGCGGCTGCCGGCCGGCTCCGCTGCCAGCGCGTGGTCGCAGCGACTCAGGGCCTGCGGCGCGCTCAGGGCTGGCGGCGCGCTCGGGGGCTGCGGCGCGCTCGGGCAGGCGACGCGTTCGCGATGGGCGAATCCGGCGGGCAGCGCGCTCGGGGTCGGCGGCGCTCGGGGGCGGCGCTGGCGGGCGGCCAAGCGCTCAGGCCAGCGGCGGGCCCGCGGTCGGCCCTGCGCCCAGGCTGGCGCTCCGCGGCCGGTCCAGTGCGCGACCGCGGCGCGCTGGCAGTCCGCTCGGTACGTTCCCCGGGCGTTGGCAGGCGGCCTTGCGCGGGGCGGTCTGGCGCGCGCGCGCACCGTGGCGCTTGGCGCGCAGCCGCGAAATTCGACATCAAGACGTAGCCATTCCCGATGAAGATCCATGGGCCCCAGGCCGTGGCACAGATGTGCCACGACGAACGGGACACAGGCGGATCAGGCCGGACGTACGCGGCGCCGTGGGCGACTCAACCCCCGAGAACCGTTGCAAAGCCGCGATACCCAAGGTAGGGTCAGGCGGTCCTCATGGGATCGGTCCCCCTTCGCGGGCGAGTTCATCGCAGGAAGTCGCCGCCGATGCCGATCTTGCCCGGGCCGCCGAGGACGTAGATCCCGGCGGAGCTCGCATTGACCGTGAACGACAGCGTGCCGTTGCCGACGGTGACGGTCGCGACGGTGACGGCGTCGCGGTAGGTGCCGTTGCGCACGCCGGTGATGGTGAACGCCTGGGCCGACGCCGCGGCGAGGCCGACCACCGCGTAGCTCGGGCCGCCCGGGAAGTCGCGCACGAACGAGATGCCGTTGCCGAACTCGTTGACCTGGGTCATGGGCGCCTTCTGCAGCGCCGGGATCGCGTGGCGGATCTGGTTGAGCCGGCGGACGTGGCGGTACAGCGGGTGGGCCTGGGTGGTGGCGATCGCGGCGGGGGGCAGGCGGTCGCCGTGGTACGCGCGGCCGGTCTGGTCGAGCGTCATGGTCGCTCCGTCGATGTCCTCCGGCGCGCCCGGCATGAACTCGATCTCCTCGCCCTGATACAGACAGGGAATGCCGCGGATCGTCCATAGCAGGTTGTAGGCCATCGCCGCCTTCCACGCCTCGCCGCCGAACCGGAACTCGAAGTCGTTGTCCGGGCCGACGTCGTGGTTCTGGAAGAACGTGACGAGCTTGGTGGCGTCGCCGTACAGCCAGTCGAACGCGATCACGCCGCCGACTCCCGAGAAGTTGCCGTTGCGGATGTTGTCCCGGAACGTCGAGAACAGCGAGAAGTCGAGCACCGACAGGCCGGAGTCACCGCCGCCATTGGGGTTGGCCGGATTGCTGGTCAGCCGCGTGTACCACCACGGCCGGATCACCGCGGACGCGTTGTCGTTGGCGATCTCCTGGCCGAACCCGGTGCCCTTGACCAGGTCCTCGCCGAACACGAACAGGCCCGGCTTGTGCGCCTTCCAGGTGTTGACGTAGGTCAGCACGTCGCCGCGCTCGACGTGCTTGAGCGTGTCGAGCCGGATCGCGTCGACGCCCATGTCGAGGTAGTGCAGGATCGCGGTGTGGAGGTAGTCTCGGACGGCCTGGTTCTCGGTCGCGAGGTCGATCGCATCGCCGGCGATGCTCTTGCGCTACAGCGGCGTCGGGCTCTCCCAGTCCCCGCCCGCGATGAAGCCGTCGAGGTGGTACCACTGCGGATCGAGGCCGGCGCTGTCGACGCCGAAGAACCGGTTGGCGTCGTAGCCCGCGAGCGGCACCGTGACGCCGGTCTTCGGATCGGCCAGCGGCGCAGCCCCGGCGGGGTCGCTGGTCTGGCGCGCGGCGAACCACGCCGGCGCCACCGGGTTGTCGTTGTCCTCGCGGAACGGGCTCAGGTAGTCGCCGAGGTTGCCCTGGTACGGGCCGTTGTTGATCGGCGCTCCGCCGGCCGGTCGGTAGTACTTGATCGGTAGGTCGTCTGCTCGCGGAAGTCGGCGCCGGGCGGCGGGGGCGGAGGCGGTGGCGGTGGCGGTGCGCAGGCGCCGCTGGTGCGGCGTGACATTCCTTGATGATCGCAACGCCGATTGTCGCGGTCGGCGGCTGCGCGGCGGACCCGGATCGGGTGTAGTACGGCCATGACGACTCCCGCGCTGGAGCCACCGACACTCGATGACATCCGCGCCGCGCACGCGCGGATCGGCCGCGACGTCGTGCGCACCCCGCTGGTCCGGCTCGGCGTCGACGGTCCGGCCGAGATCTACCTCAAGCTGGAGAACCTCCAGCCGATCGGCTCGTTCAAGCTGCGCGGCGCGGCCAACGCGATGGCGCAGGCCAGCGACGCCGAGCTCGCGCGGGGCGTGTTCACCGCGAGCGCCGGCAACATGGCCCAGGGGGTGGCGTGGTGCGCGCGGGCCCGCGGCGTGCCGTGCGGCGTCGTGGTCCCCGACACCGCGCCCGAGGCCAAGCTGTCGGCGATCACGCGGCTCGGCGCCGAGATCCACAAGGTGCCGTTCGGGGACTGGTGGAACGTGCTGGTCACCCGGCAGCACCCGCGGTTTGCGGGGCGGCTGTTCATCCACCCGGTGTCCGACCGCTCGGTGATGGCCGGCAACGGCACGATCGGCGTCGAGATCGCCGAGGCGCTGCCGGCGCCCGACGCGGTGATCATCCCGTACGGCGGCGGCGGCCTCACCACCGGGATCGCGTCGGCGCTCCGCGCGCTGTCGCCCGCGACCCGGATCTACACCGCCGAGCCCGAGACCGGCGCGCCGATGGCCGCGTCGTTTGCCGCCGGCGAGCCGCGCGAGGCCGCGTACACGCCGAGCTTCGTGGACGGCTGCGGCAGCCGGAGCCTGCTCGCCGAGATCTGGCCCATCGTGCGCCGGCTGGTCGACGGCGCGCTCGCGGTGCCGCTCGCCGAGATCGCCGGCGCGATCCGCATCCTGGTCGAGCGCAACCGGGTCGTCGCCGAGGGCGCCGGCGCGGTCGCGGTCGCCGCCGCGCTGGCCGGCCGGGCCGGCGCCGGCAAGCTCGTGTGCGTGGTGTCGGGCGGCAACCTCGACTCCGCCAAGCTCGCCCGGATCCTGCAGGGCGAGCTGCCGTGAGCCGCCTGCGCTGTACGCGCGCGCGCAATTGACTATACTGCGCCGCCCAATCTACCGGAGGCGGCAAGCGATGAAGACTTCTCTGCGCGTGACAGTCGTGTTCGCAGTCCTGGTTCTGACCCTCGCGGCGCGCAGCGCGCACGCCCAGATGCCCAATCCCTATGGCCTGATCAGCATGGAGGTCGCGCGCAAGGTCGCGGACGCGGCGATCGCCGAGGGCAAGAAGAACGGCTGGAACGTCGCCGCGGCGGTGGTCGACAGCGCCGGCGAGCTGGTGTTCTTCGAGCGCATGGACAACACCCAGTCGGCCAGCATCGTCATCGCGCAGGAGAAGGCGCGCACCGCCGCCAAGTTCAAGCGGCCGAGCAAGGCGCTGGAGGATGCGCTCGTGGGCGGCCGGCAGGCGATCCTCGCGCTGCCGGGCGCCACGCCGCTGGAGGGCGGCATTCCGCTGGTCATCGACGGCAAGATCGTCGGTGCGATCGGTGTGAGCGGGGTGACGTCGCCGCAGGACGGCCAGTGCGCCCAGGCCGGCGCCGACACGCTGGGCAAGCAGCCGGCGCCGCCCGCCGCCAAGCCGCCCACGCCGGCGCCGCCCAGGAAGTGACGCGGCGGCCGCCGCGGGCGCCGCGGTGCGTCTTCTTGCGTCTTTGGTATCCTCGGCTTGGCCCGGGCTGCCCGGCTTGCCCCCGTTCGCGCTCGGTCTTGCGCCCGGTGGCGTCCCGCCCTGCGCGCGGCAGCGCGTCTCGGGTCCAGGAGGAGGCGGTCGCACGGCGCCCGTCTGGGCAGGTGTGTTCCGTGAACCGTGGTTGACGCGCCGACGCGGCCGGGCCTACCGTGCAGCACAACGCCCGTCCGCGCTCCCGTGCCTGTTCACGAGACGGGCATCGTCTTTGTGATTCCGGCATTCCGGACAGGCTGCCGAGAATGGCTGCGTTCTCTACAAGGCCCGGAGGTCATGCCATGAAGTCCAAGTCCGCGCGCAAGCGATCCGATCTCGTGCCGTCGCGACGACAGGTCCTCCAGGGCGGGCTGGCGGCCGCGGGGCTGGCGGCGGCAAGCCCGCTGATCGCCGCCTGCAAATCGAAATCATCGGGGACGTCGGGAAAGAGCCAGTTGAAGATCGGCTTCGTCAGCCCGCGCACCGGGCCGACGGCCGGGTTCGGCGAGCCGGACGGCTATGTCCTGGAGCTGGCGAAGAAAGCGCTGGCCGGCGGGCTCGCGATCGGCGGCACGACCTACGAGGTCCAGGTGATCGACAAGGACAGCCAGTCCAACCCGCAGCGCAGCGCGCAGGTCGCCAACGAGCTGATCACCGGCGACGGCGTCGACCTGATGCTGACGACGTCCACGCCCGAGACCGTCAACCCGGTGTCCGACGCGTGCGAGGCGGCGGGTGTGCCGTGCATCTCGACGGTCGTGCCATGGGAAGCGTGGTACTTCGGCCGCGGCGCCAAGCCCGACGCGCCGTCGCCGTTCAAGTTCACCTATCACTTCTGCTTCGGGGTCGAGCAGTTCGCCAACGCGTACACCCACCTGTGGCCGCAGGTCGAGACCAACAAGAAGGTCGGCGTCATGTGGCCCAACGATGCCGACGGCAACGCGATCCGCGGCGCGCTGGGGCCGATGCTGACCAAGGCGGGCTACACGATCGTCGATCCGGGCGCCTATGCCGACGGCACCAACGATTACTCGTCGATGATCGCCCGGTTCAAGTCCGAGCAGTGCGAGATCTTCAATACGTTCCCGATCCCGCCGGACTTCGCGACGTTCTGGCAGCAGGCGGCGCAGCAGAGCTACAAGCCGAAGATCGCCCAGATCGCCAAGACCGGGCTGTTCCCGTCGCAGGTCGAGTCGCTCGGCGAGATCGGCGTCGGGCTCGCCGGCGGCTGCTACTGGTCGCCGGCCTGGCCGTACCGGTCGCCGCTGACCGGCGTATCGTCGCAGGAGCTCGGCGACGGGTACCAGAAGGCCACCGGCAAGCAGTGGAACCAGCAGCTCGGTCCGAGCCTCGCGCTGTTCGACGCCGCGGCGGCAGCGCTGCGCGCGACCGCCAGCCCCAAGGACAGGGCGGCGCTGGCCAGGACGCTCGCGCAGCTCGAGGTCGACACGCCGGTCGGCCACCTGGCGTGGGGCAAGGGCCGGTTCGGCAACGTGGTGGCCACGCCGATCGTCGGCGGCCAGTGGGTCGCCGCGCCGGCCGGCAGCAAGTACAAGCTCGAGTTCGTGATCTGCGAGAGCTCGTCCGATCCGAAGGTGCCGGTCGCGGCCAAGCTGCACGCGTACGCCTGATTCGTGACGAGCTCGTTCCACCCGGGCGCCCGATGACCGACACCGCCCAGCCTCTCCTCCAGGGCCGGGGGATCGTGAAGCGCTACGGCGAGCTGGTCGTGCTCGACGGTGTCGACGTCCGGATCGGCGCGGGGGACGCGATCGGCATCGTCGGTCCCAACGGCGCCGGCAAGACGACGCTGCTCGGCGTGCTCGCCGGCTCGGTGGCGCCGAGCGCCGGGACGGTGGTGCTGCGCGGCGACGACGTGACCCGGCTCCCGCCCCACGTCCGCTGCCGGCGCGGCATCGGCCGGGCTCACCAGGTGCCGCGCCCGTTCGGCGGCATGACCGTGTTCGAGAACGCCCTGGTCGGCGCGACCGCCGGGGCGGGGCTGCGCGGCCGGCCGGCCCACGCGCGCTGCGTCGAGGTGCTGGAGCGCTGCGGCCTGGTCGGGCTCACCAACCGGCGCGCCGACAGCCTGGGCCTGTTGCACCGCAAGCGCCTCGAGCTCGCCCGCGCGCTGGCGACCGGGCCCGCCGTGCTGCTGCTCGACGAGATCGGCGCGGGGCTGACCGACGCCGAGGCCGAACAGCTGGTCGCGACGATCCGCGCGCTGCGTGGCCAGGGCGTGGCGATCGTGTGGATCGAGCACATCGTGCACGTGCTGGTCCAGGCGATCGACCGGCTGGTCTGCATGGACGCCGGGCGGATCATCGCCGAGGGGCCGCCCGCCGCCGTGCTGGAGAGCGCGGTGGTGATCGATGCGTACCTGGGCCGGGGCGCATCGGGCGCCAGCGGGGCGGCCGGAGGCGCGCCATGACGCTGCTCGCCGTCGACGGCCTGGAGGCCTGCCACGGTCTGTTGCCCGCGGTCCGCGGCGTGTCGCTCGCGCTGCGCGAGGGCGAGCGGCTCGCGCTGGTCGGCGCCAACGGCGCGGGCAAGACCACGCTGCTGCGCGCGATCGCCGGCGCGCACCCGGTGGCCGCGGGCACGGTGCGGCTCGACGGTGTCGATGTCACCTCCGCGCCCGCCCACCGCCGCGTCGCGCTCGGCATCGCGCTGGTCCCCGAGGGCCGCCGGCTGTTCCCCGACATGACGGTGCTGGACAACCTGCGGGTCGCGGGCCGCCACGGCCGGCCGGGGCCGTGGAACGTCGACGCGGTGCTCGACGCCTTCCCGCTGCTCCGGCCGCTGCGCCACCGGCGGGCCGCCGCGCTGTCGGGCGGCGAGCAGCAGGCGACCGCGATCGGGCGCGCGCTGATGACCAACCCGCGGGTGGTGCTACTCGACGAGGTCTCGCTCGGCCTGGCGCCCCAGGCGGTCGATGCGGTGTACGCGTCGCTGGCGCGCCTCCCGGCCGGCGCGACGGTGATCCTCGTCGAGCAGGATCTCGCCCGCGGCCTGGCGTACGCCGATCGAGTGATCTGCCTGCTCGAGGGCCGCGCCGTGCTCGATGCGCCCGCCGGGTCGGTGACCCGCGAGCAGGTCACCGAGGCGTATTTTGGTCTCGGCGGTCCCGCCGGCCTCGCCGGCCAGGGAGGACCGGCGGCACCGGGCACCGAGGGGGCGCGATGATCTGGGTCAGCGTGGTCATCCAGGGCGTGCTGCTCGGCGCGGTCTACGCGCTGTTCGCGTGCGGCCTGTCGCTGATGTTCGGGGTGATGCGGATCATCAACCTCGCGCACGGCGATCTCGCGGTGATCGGCGCGTACCTGGTGTGGGTCGTCGTCGACCGCGCGCACGTGTCGCCGTTCCTCGCGCTCGCCGCGGTGCTGCCGGTGATGCTGCTCGCCGGCTACGCGCTGCACGTCGCGCTGATCGGCCGCGCCCTGCGCGGCGGCCCGCTCACCCCGCTGCTCGCGACGTTCGGCCTCGGCATCGTGATCCAGAACGCGCTCCAGCAGGTGTTCTCGCCGGACGTCCGCTCGCTCGGCGCCGCCGCCGGCCCGATCGCGACGTGGAGCTGGCGGATCAGCGACGCGCTGGCGATCTCGTGGCTGGGGGTGCTCACCCTGGCGGTGGCGATCGTCGTGCTCGGCGGCCTCGAGCTGTTCCTGCGCCGGACCGCGCCCGGCCGCGAGATGCGCGCGACCGCGCAGGATCCCGACGCCGCCGAGCTGGTCGGGATCGACGCGCGGGCGGTGTACGCGCGCGCCACCGCGATCGCGATCGCGACCTCCGCGCTGGCCGGCACGTTCCTGGCGATCCGATCGACGTTCGAGCCCGGCAGCGGACCGACCCAGCTGATCTTCGCGTTCGAGGCCGTCGTGATCGGCGGGTTCGGCTCGCTGTGGGGCACGCTGCTCGGCGGCATCGTGCTCGGCGTCGCGCAGACCGTCGGCGGCCACCTCGATCCGCAGTACGCGCTGCTCGCCGGGCACCTGGTGTTCCTCGCCGTGCTCGCCAGCCCGCGCGGCAGGACGCTCGCGGCCAGGACGGTGCGGCCGTGACGGCGCCCGAGGCCAAGGTCGAGGCCAGGGTCGCGACCGACATCGAGACCGCGCGGGGGCGCTACGCGGTGCGGCGGTCGACCCGGCGGTCGCGCCTGGCGCTCGGCGCGCTCGCGGCCGCCGGCGTCGCGCTCGCCGCGGTCCCGCTCGTGCTGTCGACCTACGCGACCGAGCAGCTGACCGAGCTGTTCATCCTCGCGATCCTGGCCGCGATGTGGAACGCGCTCGCCGGCTACGGCGGCATGATCTCGATCGGCCAGCAGGCGTTCGTCGGGGCCGGCGCCTACGCGACGATCCTGCTCGCCCAGCGCGGCACGCCGCCCTACCTCGCGATCGCCGTCGCGGCGCTCGCGGCGGGCGCCCTCGCATTGCCGATCTCGCTGCTCGTGCTCCGGCTGCGCGGCGGCCAGTTCGCGATCGGCACCTGGGTCGTCGCCGAGGTCCTCGCGCTGCTGGTCGCGCTCGATCACGGCGTCGGCGGCGGCACCGGCGTGTCGCTGACCGGCCTCAACGTCCATGCCCCGGCGGACCGCCAGGCCTACACCTACTGGATGACCCTGGGGCTGGGCGCGCTGCTGCTCGGCCTGGCGTTCGTGCTGCTGCGCAGCCCGGCCGGCGCCGCGCTGCAGGCGATCCGCGATGACGAGCAGGCGGCGGCGTCGCTCGGCGTGCGGGTCGACACCGGCAAGCTGCTGCTGTTCGTGCTGGCCGCGTTCGGCTGCGGCGCGGCCGGTGCCCTGACCCTGGCCAACACGCTGTTCATCCAGCCGCGATCGATCTTCGGCGTGCAGTGGACGGCCTACATGATCTTCATGGTGCTGGTCGGTGGCCTGGGCACGTTCGAGGGCCCGCTGGTCGGCGCGGTGGTGTTCTTTGCGATCCAGCACTGGTTCGCCGATCTGGGCGCCTGGTACCTGATCGGCCTGGGCGCGACGGCCATCGGGTTTGCGCTGCTCGCGCCGCGCGGCGCCTGGGGCTGGATCGTCCAGCGCTGGCACGTCCAGCTGTTCCCGGTCGGCTACCGGCTCGCCGAGGCGCATGACGACGCGCCGCGCGACGACGCCGGTCCGCGGTGACGGCGCGTCGTTGCCCGCCCACATGGCACCTCGGGCCGTAGCTGCCGCCGAGCGCGGAGAATCCGTTCGTCGCTTGAGGAGAGATCTTGCCGCGGAGGTGGGTTCCAGGGCTGGAGCAACGGTGGCGGCGACGGCGAGAGTCAGCCCGGGTGACTCTCGCCATCGCCGCGTTCGACTGCGGGCACCCGGCTATCGCGGGGCAAGCCGCTCACGTCGCGATCACCGGCGCGCGGAGGGGCGTTTGCTGTTCCGGCCTGGTTCGCTCGGCGCGACGATCAGGGTTCCTGGTTGTCGATGCACAGGTTCGTGCAGTGCGTCGACGGCGAGGTGTAGCCGCAGCTGCCGCCCACGACCCGGCCCAGCGCTTCCTTGTCCTCGGGGCTGGTCAGCTCGCGGACTGTCTCTCTGGTTAATCCGAACTTCTTGTCTCTTGTCTTCTTCTTCATACTGACTCCTTTTGTGGCATTTCTGGCACTCCCGCATTGCGATAGCAGTGCGGTCGAGCGATGTCGGCCCGGACCGGCTGTCACGAGGCCATCAACAGGTGATCCCAGTCCGGTGGGACCGGCGACGCCGCGGCGAGCAGCGCCAGGGCAATGCCGCTCGATCCGACGCGGAACCCTGGGTTGTCGTACTTCTTGCCGCGCTCGAACATCTGGTAACCGCCGATCCCGTGCCCGGGCTCGCGCATCGCAACCGCCCTGCGCAGCCACATCCGCGCGGCCTCGCCGAGCGCCGGCTCGTCGGTCTCCTGATAGAGCCGGTTGAACAGGTGGCCGATCCCGGCGGCGCCGTGGCACAGACCGGCGTCGGGGACCGGCGTGTTGTCGACGGTGTGCGCTGCCGCAGACCGCGCGATCCGGAGCGCGTGCTGCTCCCAGTTGGGCTCGCCGGCGCCGCGGGCCGCGACCAGCAGCGCGGTGGCGACGGCGAGGTCGCCGTGGCACCAGCCGAGGCGGCAGATATCGATGTCTCGATCCGGTGTATAGGTGCTCTTGAACCGGTAGTCACCGCCGGCCGGGAGCTCGCGCGCGAGCAGCCACGCGACGCTGTCGGCGAGCAGCGGCGCGGCGCGCTCCACGGCGACGCCGATGCGGCACAGCGAGCCGAGAAACGAGATGACGCCGGCGACGCCGTGCGCCATGCCGAGGTTGTACATGCCGACCGGCGCCACGTCGCGGTACGCCGGGCTGAGCGTGTCGGTCGGGCTGAAGAACGCCGCGCCGGCCGCGCTGCGCTCGGCGCATGCCTCGAGCCGGCCGACCACCGCCTCGATCAGGCGCACCGCCGAAGGCCGCGGCAAGCGCTCGCGGGCATAGGCACCCATCCCCACGACGCCATTGAGCAGCTCGTACCTGGCATTCCACATTGGATTGTCGAGCGTTGCGAGCAGCACCTCGTCGACCTCGAGGCAGTTGTCCTGCGTCTCCTCGAACAGCCGGCCGGCCAGGTGGGCCGCGACCCAGCTGATCCCCGAGAAGCCGAAGTACAGGCTCGGCGGCAGTGTGAGCGCACCGGCGGCGTCGGTCGCCTGATCGAGCAGCGCGATCGCAGCGTCGGCGCGCGCCTCGGCGCCGCCGTGCAAGGCGAGGTAGGCGTGCAGCAGGCTCTGACCGGCCAGCGCGTCGAGCGAGCACTGCCAGGCCGGCGCGAGCTCGTCGGGGAGGTTGCCGGGGTGCTCGGTCGGACCTGTGGTCGCGTCCGCGATGTCATCGACGATGGCGAGCACCTGGGCCGCGAGGTCACCGGAGAACAGGGGACGCCACGCGCGACTCATGCGATCCAGTCTACCGTGCGCTCCGTGCGCGACGCTGCCGCCGGGGCGCTTCTTGCTATCATCGCTTGCCCGAGGAAGCGGTAATGGCGAATTGCATGACGCAATCGAGCGCTACGCGGAAGCAAGTCGGAATCGATCTTGCGAATGGATGCACTGGGTGTTTGCAGTTGGCGCAAAATGCTGCGGGGCATCGGCTGCCAAGGTCCATCCCAAGACGTCCGGCGACAATCCGGACAGCCCTGCGTCATCGAACCAGAGCTCGGCGCAGCCGCAGTGCCGGGCGAAAAGGTCAGGCTTCACATAAACCGATCCGCTGCGGGCGGCATCCAAGCGTCCACGTCATGGACACGGCAGACCGGGTGGCATATCTGGCGCGGATCGGCTACAGTGGCGCGACCGAACCGTCCCCCGCCATTCTCGCCGACCTCCAGCTCGCGCACCTCCGGGCGGTGCCGTTCGAGAACCTCAGCATCCACACCGGCGAGGAGATCCGGCTCCGCCCCGACTGGCTGTTCGACAAGGTGGTTCGCCGCCGGCGCGGCGGCTTCTGCTACGAGCTGAACGGCCTGTTCGCCGAGCTGCTCGTCGACCTCGGCTTCCCGGTCGAGCGCCTGGCGGCGCGCGTGTTCCGCGAGGACGGAAGCCTGGGCATCCCGTTCGGTCATCTGTGCCTGCGCGTGATCGCCGGCGGCCAGGCGTGGCTGGTCGACGTCGGGTTCGGCGACAACTTCGCCTTGCCGCTCGTCGTCGACGACCCGCGTGACCAGGGCGATGGCCGACGCCGCTATCGCATCGAGTCCGACGGCGACGAGCGCATCCTGTGGGCCGGCGCCACGCGCTCGTACCGCTTCGGGCTCACCCCGTTCGCGCTCGCCGACTTCGAGCCGGGCCGCCGCTACCACACGACGTCGCCGGAATCGCACTTCACGACGCGCCGCGTGATCTCGCTGCTCACGCCGGACGGCCGGGTGACCCTGCGCGACGATCGCCTGATCGTGACGGTGGGCGACGACCAGCGCGAGGAGCCGGTCGCCGGCGCCGGCGAATGGCGCCGGCTCGCCGCCGAGCGCTTCGGCATCGATCTCGACCGCAGCTAACCTGCTGGTCGGCATTCCTCCCGGCACCTTGACGGGAACGGCCGCCGCGGTGGCCGCCCACCTGACGGCCGCGTGGCCGGCGATCGTTCACCGATGGATCGAGAGCGCACTGACGAAGTATCTCTACGGCCTATGTGGCGGGATGGCGTATTCGGCTCTCGACTATTGGCGAGCCAACTGGTAATCCCTCGCGGCTTCAAGGACCAATGGGCTCAAACTAATCACACGGTCTGGGGTCAGCCGCAGCGCAACACGCAGCAGGGCACGGAGCTTCGCGGGTACATCTGGCAGCGCCTGGTCGATAGCTTCGTCGCCGGCAGCGTCGCCGGCCGCACGATTGAATGGATGATCGTGCAGTACCTCGTCTCCGCTCCGATCGGAGGTCCGATCGAGCTGCTTCGGCGCACCGGAGCCGAGCTGATGGTCCTCAAACAGCACATCGACCTCGGCACGCCGTGGCCCATCGCGCTGGTCCGCGACACCACGAACCGTCGGACAACCATCAGATCCTTGCCTATGGCTACGACTCGCCCGCGGCCGGCACGATCGTGCGCGTCTACGTCTATGACAACAATGATCCGGACACCGAGAATTTCATCGATGTCACCATCGCCAGTGGGCAAGTCGTCGCACTGACAGAGAGCTACGCCGCCAAGTACAACACGACACCGCCACTTCGCGGCTTCTTCGAGGTGACGAACCGTGGCTTTGGTCCCACGCCGAACCTCAGCCTGGGCATTCGGGCTCCGTCGCCAGGCGCGGGCGCCCGGCTCTGCCGCCTACCTTCGCCGCCGGGGAGCCGAACCAGCCAATCGATTCGCTGGTCACCGTTTCCGGCGCACCCTCGGGCGCGACCGTCACAACAAGATGACCAATCGTATGCAATCCGCGACATCTGCCTGCGAGCAATGACACAACCATCCTCATTGCATCGATGGCATCGAGGCGCGGTCGCGATGCGATGTCATAGCCAGGTGGTAGAAGGTCGTCATGAATGGCGAGCTGGAGCAACTGGGTGAGCGGATCGCCGAGCAGGCGGCCCACGTCGATGCCGCGATGCATCGGCTGCTCACCGACTTACGCGAGTTCGATGCGCGCGGTGGCTGGCATGTCCAGGGCGCGGCGACGTGCGCGGAGTGGCTGGGCTGGCGAGTCGGCTGGGATCTGGTGACGGCGCGCGACCACGTGCGCGTCGCGCGCAAGCTGGCCGAGTTCGCACAGATCGACGATGCGTTGCGGCGCGGCGAGCTGTCGTACTCGAAGGTCCGCGCGCTGCTGCGCGTCGCGACACCGGAGAACGAGGCACTGCTGCTCGACCACGCGCGGCTGATGACCGCCTCGCAGCTCGAGAAGCTGTGCCGCAAGTACGCACTCGTGCTGCGGCACGGCCAGGACTCGCACCCTGAGATCGACGAGCAGCGCCGCTACGTCCGCCGGAGCGACCTCGAAGACGGCATGGTCAAGATCGAGGCCGTGCTCCACCCCGAGGAGGCGGAGCTGGTCTGGACCATGCTCGACCATGCGGCGAGCCGGCTAACCCACCTCTTGACACCGCCGCTCGCGCACCGCGCGCAGCGGCAGCGGAGCACGCTTCCGCGATGCATCAGCGCGACATCTGCTCGAAGTGCCAGCACAACCACCTGTTGGCGATCGCATTCGTTCCCGATCGCAGCGGCGAGGCCTACTCGGTCGGCAGGCTCGACATCGCGTCGATCTTCCTCGGCAACGGCTGGTTCGGCGGCGATCGGATCTCCACCGCGGGTCTCCAGGTTCCGCTGCGACTTGAGCCCGCGGTGGCTCGGCTTCGCGTATTTTGCGCTCTGACTCACGTGGCCAGCCGTACGCGTCGGCGGTGGCAGCCATTGCCAGATGAGGGTCGAGGTGCGGCCGTGGATTCACGAGCCGTGCACATGACACAACTCGCGCCAATCCAGGATCCCAGCGGCGGTGGTCGCTGACATCTGCCTTGACCGGCTGGCACATGCGGCACGATCTGGCCCATGTGCCGCGCCTCCGGTGCCGCGGGTCGTCCGCGCAGGTGCTCGATGTCGCGACGCAATCGCCGGGCACCCGGGATGCAAGCCGGTCCATCGAGGAACATCTCATGAACGCATCATCTCTGGCATTCGTGGTGGCGTTGCTGGTCACCCTGGTTGTGCTGCGCCGCCGGCTGCGAGGACAGATCCGCCGCAACGAGCTGTCGATGACTTACATCCCGTGGTGACGACGATGTCGCGGGCGCGGATGGTCCAGGTCTCCTCGTCGGAGATGTCGATCGATCCGCCCGAGGGGCACGGCGCGAACGTCGCGGTCGCCGGTGGAATCTGGCGGCGTATCCGTGTCTGTCAGATCGACTTGAGGTATTCGACCAGCGCGGCCCTGTCCTGGTCGGACAGGCCGAGACGCATCGTTGCGTCGTAGTGGTTGACCACGTCGAGCAGCGTCGGGAATCGCCCGTCGTGGTAGAAGCCCCCCTTGACGTGCGTCCACAGGCCGCGCAGCGGTGTGGTGCGGTACTTGCCATCGGGTGAG
Organism: Kofleriaceae bacterium; assembly: GCA_041495365.1. GTDB lineage: Bacteria > Myxococcota_A > Polyangia > Haliangiales > Haliangiaceae > JABFXX01. The sequence goes on from JBGQCL010000006.1 coordinate 61,437, forward strand.
CGCTGCGCCTGGAACTCGTCGATGCCGATGTCCGCGCCGGGGTGCATCGGCCAGCCCGCTTCGGCGCGATCCTGGTTGTGACAGGTCGAGCACTTCGCGGCACCGCGGAACAGCTCGTCACCGCGCGCGGCGAGCGACGCGTCGAAGCTGCCGTCGGGCGGCCTGGGCGCAGCGATCGCGTACTGGAGGTCGAGACGCGGCTCACGATCCCACCCGCGCTCGGGCCCGAGGCGGAGGTGCTTGCGGTCGGGGATCTTCCTACATGAGGAGAATTCGGCTCTGGCAAACAAGAAGAACGCGCATCAATCCTGAGTTGTTAAGCGTGGATATCACACCTCCGCTACCCGAACAAAATCGTGGAGCTAGGCATCAAACCCGACTCCGCCTTTCGCTTTCGGCCGACCTGTTGGCCACCGGTTGCCCAGAGGCATTCCGGATGGCCGCGTCCAGCGGGTCACGGTCACGTGCCGCATGCGATGGAGGCGTGCCTCATCGGCTCCTTGATCACCGGGATCACCGGCACCGGCACGCCCGGGAGTCCGGGACTGCTGCGATATCCTGCGCCCGTGGGGGCCGACGACTTTGCAGATCTCGAGCACGGCGCGACCGAGGCGCATCCGCGCAAGCCGCGGGCGCCGGGCGCCGTCGGCGTCGCGTTCGCGATCACGGTGACCGAGGGGCCCGACGCCGGCGCCCAGCTCCAGGTCGACGAGAGCGATCCATCGCCGCTGTTGATCGGTCAGAGTCCGGCCTGCGCGCTCCGGCTGCGCGATCCGCGGGTGTCGCGCCGCCACCTCGCGCTGGAGATCGCAGGTGAGCGCCTGCGCGTCACGGATCTCGATTCAACCAACGGCACGGTCTGCGCCGGGCTGGCCGTACGCGACGCGTACCTGCGCGGCGGCGAGTCGCTCCAGATCGGACAGACCCAGCTGCGCGTCGAGCGGCGCGCGGGCCCGGCGCTGCCGGCGCCGAGCGATCGCAGCCGGTTCGGCCGCGTGCTGGGCGCGAGCCCCGCGATGCGCCGGCTGTATCCGCTGATCGAGCGGCTGGCGGCGTCGGACATCCCGATGGTGATCGAAGGCGAGACCGGCACCGGCAAGGAGGCGCTCGCCGAGGCGATCCACGAGCTCAGCCCGCGCGCGAGCGGGCCGTTCGTGGTGTTCGATTGCACGGCGACTCCCGCGCAGCTCATGGAGTCCGACCTGTTCGGTCACGAGCGCGGCGCGTTCACCGGCGCGGTGTCGCTGCGCAAGGGCGTGTTCGAGCTCGCGCACGGCGGCACGCTGCTGATCGACGAGATCGGCGAGCTCGACGTGGCGCTGCAGCCCAAGCTGCTGCGCGCGATCGAGCGCTCCGAGATCCGGCGGGTCGGCTCGGGCAGCACGGTGCGGGTCGACGTGCGGATCATCGCGGCGACCCGTCGCGATCTCGACAAGCAGGTCCAGCAGCAGCAGTTTCGCGACGACCTGTTCTATCGCCTGGCGGTCGGCCGCATCGAGCTCCCGGCGCTGCGGCGGCGCCACGGCGACATCGCGTTGCTCGCCCGGTACTTCTGGGTCCAGCTCGGCGGCGATCCCGCCACGCTGCCCGCCGAGGCCATCCGCCGCTGGGAGGCCGAGGGCTGGCCGGGCAACGTGCGTCAGCTCCGCAACGCCGTGGCGCGCACGCTCGCGCTCGGCGATCTCGACGGCGCGGTCGCCGGCGACGACGCGGCGCCGGACGGCGAGCCGCCGCCGGCCGCGCGCGCGGCGCAGGCCGACTTCCTCGATGCGGTGATCGCGGAGCGACTCCCGCTGCCGATGGCGCGCATGCGCGTGGTCAAGGAGTTCGAGCAGCGCTATATCGCCGCGCTGCTCGCCGAGCATGGCACGGTGGTCAAAGCAGCCGCGGCGTCCGGCATCGCGCGCCGCTACTTCCAGCTGCTGCGCGGCGGCAGGCGCCGGGAACCGTGACGGAGCGTACGCGGCGTGCGTCGTGCCGGCATGTGCCACTCCCGGCGCGAGCGAGCTCCGGCGCGCGATCCGTTGCGATGCTATCTTGCGGTTCGCAGTGGAACCGCACGCGCGCGTAAACTCCGATGCCCTGGGGGCTCCGCCGCAGCGGCTCGGCCGCTACGAGATCCTGGGCCGGCTCGCCGCCGGAGGCATGGCCGAGGTCCTGCTCGGCCGGATGCGCGGACCGCTCGGCTTCGAGCGCCCGGTGGCGATCAAGCGGATCCTGCCGCACCTGGCCGAGAACCGCGCGTTCGTCGACATGTTCATCGACGAGGCGCGGATCGCGGCGAGCATTCGCCATGCGCGCGTCGCCCAGGTCCATGAGCTCGCGGAGCTCGACGGTGAGTACTTCCTGGTCATGGAGTACATCGAGGGCGAGAGTCTGGGCGGATTGATGCGCCGCCTGTGGCTGGGCGGTGCATCACTCGATCGCGTACTCGCCGCCCACATCATCGCCGAGGCCTGCGCCGGCCTGCACGCGGCGCACGAGCTCACCGATCTCGCCGGCAGCGGCCGCCAGGTGATCCATCGCGACGTGTCGCCGCAGAACGTGATGATCACGTATGCCGGCGAGGTGAAGATCCTCGACTTCGGGATCGCCAAGGCCGCGGACACCGCGCGGACCCAGGGCGGCCAGGTCAAGGGCAAGTGCGAGTACATGTCGCCCGAGCAGTGCTGCGGTGAATCGCTGGATCGCCGCAGCGATATCTTCTCGCTCGGCGCGCTGCTCTACGAGCTCACCGTGGGCCGGCGGCTGTTCAAGCGCGCGAGCGAGATGCAGGTGTTTCACGCGATCTGTCACGAGCCGATCCCGCGGCCGACCGAGATCGATCCCGCGTATCCTGACCTGCTCGCGGCGATCTGCGAGCGCGCGCTGGCTCGCGCTCCGCGAGATCGCTACGCGACGATGCTGGACATGCGGCGCGATCTGGTGGCGGCGATCCGCGCGATCGGCGGCGGCGAGCAGCGCGACGAGGAGGAGCTGCTCGCCGGCATGATGACGCGGCTATTCGCCGATCGGATCCGCGACAAGCGCGACATGCTGCACCGGGTCCAGACCGGATCGCCGCTGGTGACCATCCCGGCCGCCGAGGCCGATATCCAGGTCGAGCTCCCCGGAGTGGGTCGCCCGCCCGACGGCGAGCCCGGCCGTGTGTCCGCGACCACGCTGTCGGCGCTGCGCGCTCGCATGCGGCGCGGCCGCGGCCTGCTGCTATCGGCCGCCGTGGCGCTCGGGATCGTCGGGCTCTGGGTCGGCGGCAGGCTGGCGATGCGCGATACCGCCGCGGATGCGGAGCCGGGATCGGGTACGCCCGCGGTGCCTGCGCCACCAGCGACGAAGCTCCCCGGATCGGTCGGCGTCACGGCGCCAGCGCCACCGGCGCCGGGGCCCGTCGGTCCGGGCAGCGCCGCGTCGGTAGCCGGATTCTGCGGCGTGCGGGATCACGACGGCAAGCTCTACTGCACGACCACCCCGAACGCCGCGCTGTACCGCCAACCGAGTCTGTCGAGCCCGATCGCGAACCACCTGCGCACGACCAGAAGCTGGTTCACCTGCTGGGTCGCGGGCGGGCAACATGTCGCTGGCACCGCCTGGTATTACACCGTCGGCGATGACAACTCGACCTGGGGCTGGGCGCCCGGCATGGAGTTGAGGACGCCCCCGGGGTTCGATGCGGACCCCAGCGCGCAAGGCCTCCGGTACTGCCCCAGCATACCCGCGCCGCCGCCGGCGCGATGATGCGCGCGCCTCGCTGCTGCGACGTGTGATCAGCGCGATCACCTGGATCCACCGATCGCGGGGCGCGATCAAGTTGATCATCCCTCGCGCCGCCTGAACCCCGCGAGTTCCGGCGACATCGCTCGGGCGTCGCGCTGGAACGGGTCTCGCAGTGGTCGGCTGTCGAGCGGTCGATTGTCAGATCGTCCATCTCAAGGAGAGGCACATGACGTCTATGTATCGCGTTGCGTTTTCCATGGCAGTGCTGTCCGCGGCTGCGGCCGGCGGCGGGTGCATGGCCGGCGATGTCGGCGGCGACCCCGATCCCGCGGAGGTCGATCACACCGGCGAGGAGGCTCAGCCGGTGAGCTGCAATCCCAGTCTCGTCTACTACCCGGTGCGTGGCCGCCACAACAACGGGTACGATTCGACCGCCGGAGACTCAAGTCAGTGGACCTGTAACGCCGATCATTCGAACAGCGATTTCGTGGCCGGCAGTCACCTCGGCAATGACATCTGGGCCGCTCGAGGTACGCCGGTCGCTGCGACGGTGTCGGGCACGGCCACGCTGGTCGGCTTCGAAAGCTACTCGGGCAACAAGGTCACGATCATCGACTCGTGTGGTTGGTATCACTTCAGCACGCACATGGACTCGATCGCGCCGGGCATCGCCAACGGAGTCCATGTCACGGCAGGCACGGTGATCGGATATGTCGGCAACTCCGGCACTGCATCGAACGGTGTCATCCACCTCCACTACTCGATCTATCCCGACAACAACTACAACGCGGGCATCGACCCGTGGCCGTACCTCAGAGCTGTCGAGAGCAACGTCTGCGGCGGCAGCACGCCGCCGACGACGAAGTACTGGGTCGACACGTTCGCCAGCGCGACCGGCTACTCATCGCCGGGCGGGGCCGCGACCGGCACGCTGAACGCCGGGACCAACTATGTCTTCTGCAAGAAGTGGGGCCCCGAGGTCCGCGTCGGCAGCCAGTTCAACCATTACTGGATGTTGACCGACCTCGACTCGGGCAACCCCTGGCAGAACCAGTATGTCTCGGCCTACTACCTGTCCCGCTGGGGCAACGACGAGGCCAGGGATAACAACGGCACGGTGCTCCCCGACTGCCCCTGAGAGGAGCCTGGTATCCCGCCATCACAGTGACTTCGACTGTTCTTGAGACAGCTTTGAACGACAACACGGAGGACACCATGAAGAGTGAGAGACGCAAGACGATACTGGGCATGTTGTTGGTGACCGCGCTGGCCACTCTCCCCGTCGCGTGCGCGATGGAGGCAAGTGGCGACAAGGTGCCACAGAGAACGCCAGAAGCCGAGCTCGGAGACGCCGAGCTCGGATCGGCACGCGCGGCCCCGACCGGAGACGTATCCATGATCCGACTGACCGCAGAGCAGCAGGAGGCGCTTCAGGCGGAAGTGACCGGACACCTGAACGACTATGGCAAAGGAACGCAGATCGGTATCAACCAGGTTTCCTTCGACGAGGGCCATACCATCCTGACCCTGCCCTTGCCGGGTGAGACCAAGGCCCGTGCCGTTGACGAGTTGATCACACCGGCCGCGGCGACGGACTGCCACAGCAACCAGCAAGGCTGGGCGTGCCTGTGGTCGGGTACGAACTTCAGTGGCACCAGACTCGAGCATTTCAATTGCGAGACGTTGTCGCTGGGCTCTCCTTTCAACAGCAGCACGGCATCGATCTACAACAATCAGACAACGGGCACACAAACCCTCCTCCTCAACGGATCAGGGCAGATCTTGAATGCGAACCAAGCGCCGAGCCGCATCAACGATACGGGCGTCTTGAATCGCAGCCAGGCGCGCCTCTGGCGCGTCTGTGGCTGAGTCGATGCAGCATGGCCCGCTCGCGGTCGAGGAGCGGGCTCGGTGCGCGGGCCGCCGGGCGTCGGCGCGGCCAGCTCGCAGCTGAAGGCGGCGCCCAGCAGCCGGGGCCCGGAGGCCGCTGGCGCCGGCCACGATCCAGGGCGATCTGACCGCGATCCTGCGAACCTGGCCCAAGCCGACGAGCGGGTCCGGCGGCTGCGGTCAGTCGTGCTCGCGCCGGAGGCCGTCTCAGCTGGGGCGGAACGAGCGGATCGCCGCGGCGATCTCGTCGGCACCGAGGGTGCCGGTGAGCTGGAGCCACGCGAGGAGCGTGGGCTCGTCGTCGGTGTCTTCCACCACCGCGCGGAGATCTTCTGGCATAGCGCCAAAGCGGACCTCGTAGATCGCGACCAGCGAGCGCGCGACGCCCCGCTTGAAGCCCTCCTCGATCGCCTCACGGCGCCAGGTTTCGACGATGTCTTGGGTATCCATGAGAAACTCCTGGTCGTCGGTCGTCTGCTTGGCAGGATCGCTCGGCACGGTCAACCGCAAGCGTAGCAGAATGGGCAGCGCCAGCGCGCGTTCCGGCGCTGCCGCCCGCAGTTTCTTGAGCTCGGCGATCGCCTGCTTGAGCACCGCGCCGGCGCCGAGCAGCCGGACGAGCAGGGTGTCCCGCGCGACCGGGAGCTCGTTCACCACCACCAGCCGGGTCCACAGTAACGGCGGCCCTTCGTAGAAGCCCGGCGGCCAGCCGAGCATCGGTCGCAACCACAGGCCGTCGATGCCACCGTCCGGACGGCCCGACGAGATCACCCACTGGATCGGCACCGGAGGCGGCGCTCTGCGCAGCGAGAGGAAGTGCCGGAACTCACCGTGCTTGATCAGACATGCCGCGAGATCCTCCCCGCTCGGCGTGTTGTGAAAGAACTCGAGCGTACTTGACCCGCCGGCGATGCGCCCGAGCAGACCGAGGTGATCGGGCACCGATCCGCGCGTCGGATCGTGGACGAACCAGAGGTCGATCCGGCGCGTATCCACCGGGACCTCGGCGTCGGTCTCGACGGGACCGCAGGTCTCCAGCGCGGTGCGGACCATCTGCTTGCAGAATTGATCGAACCTGGTGCGCATCGGCGAGGCGACCATCGCACGCCGCATCGCCAGGACGAAGAAACTGGATACGAGAACAGAGGAAACCCATTCCACGTGAGCATTGATCATGAATCGAAGGCCGATGCTTCGCGCGCACCGACTCGCTGGGGTTGCGGCCCTGTCCGGCTGTCCGGAGTGTCCGCTCACCGGACAGTGATCATCGATCGGCCGGGAACCGGACGCGCAAACTAGGGTTAGTTGGTTTGTCGCTCCCACCGAGGTCGATGCCCTACTATGACCACGCCTCGTCCGGAATTCGGACATGCTCGTCCGGCATCCGGCCACTTCGAGCTCCAACGTCGCGAGATCGCGTCGCTGTTTGCTGGCCAGGATCTTGATGGCGAGGCCGGCATGCCGCCTCGTCCGGTCCTGCCGCGCCAGTTCTACCTCATCACCCGCCGGTGCACCCAACGCCAGCTCTTGCTGCGGCCCGACCGGGAGACCAACAACGCGTTCACCTACTGCCTGATCGTGGCCGCGCTGCGCTACGGGATCGACGTCCTGCTGCCGTGCGCGATGTCGAACCACCACCACATGGTGATCTACGATCGGGACGGGCGGTACCCAGAGTTCGTCGAGCACTTCCACAAGCTTCTGGCGCGGAGCCAGAACGCGCTGCGGGGTCGGTGGGAGAACTTCTGGTCGTCAGAGCAGGTCTGTGTGGTGAGGCTGATCGATCGCGACGCTGTGATGGACAAGCTGGTCTACACGGCCACCAACCCGGTGCAGGACCACCTGGTTGACCGGGTGCACCACTGGCCGGGCGTCAACGGCCTGGCCGCGCTCCTGGCAGGACACAGCCTGCGTGCGCGGCGGCCGCGGCACTTCTTCCGGCCGGACGGGCCGATGCCCGAGGAGGTCGAGCTGCGGCTCACGATCCCGCCCGCGCTCGGGGCCGAGGCGGAGGTGCTCGCGGAGCTGCGGGAACGCGTCCAGTTGGTCGAGGCTGAGCACGACGCGGAGCGCCAGCGGACCGGCCGGCGGGTGCTCGGGCGGCGCGCCGTGCTCCAGCAATCGTGGCGCGGATATCCGTCCAGCGTCGAACCGCGGCGAACCCTCCGACCGCAGGTGGCGAGCCGGAGCAAGTGGCACCGGATCGAGGCGCTGCTGCGCAACCGCGCGTTCATCGAGGACTACATCCGCGCTCGGGACGCGTGGCGCGAGGGCAACCTGGTCGCGTTTCCTCCGGGCACGTACTGGCTCCGCCGGTTCGCGAACGTGGTCGTCGCAGAGACGTGACGTGAGTCGAACCC
>JBGQCL010000007.1:0-67722 GCA_041495365.1 Kofleriaceae bacterium
ATCGAGGCGGCGCGGCGTCAGGCCGAGGTCCTGGCGGCCGACGCGGCGCACAAGCGCGCGGAGGCGGACGCGGCGAAGGCCGAGGCGGCGCGCAAGCAGGCGGAGATCGAGGCGGCGCGGCGCCAGGCCGAGGTCCTGGCGGCCGACGCGGCGCACCGGCGCGCCGAGGCCGAGGCCGCCCAGGCCAGCGCGGCCCGGCTCCAGGACGACAACACGCGCACGCTGGCCGAGGCCCGGCGCGCGCGCGGCGAGGCGGACGCGGCGAAGGCCGATGCGGCCCGGGCGCGCGGCGAGGCCGATGCGGCCCGGCGCGACGGCGAGGCGGCGCGGGCCCAGGCCGCGACCGACAAGCGCCAGGCGGAGGCCGCGCGCGGCGAGGCCGACCGCATGCTGCGCGAGGCGTCGCAGCAGCTCGCCGCGCTCGACGGCAAGACCCAGGCCGTCCAGACGCGGGAGGACAAGGCGCGGGCAGCCAGCGCGGCGGCCCAGGCCCGCGAGGAAGCGGCGCGCACGACCGCGGCCAGGGCCGACGCGGCGCGCGTCACCGCGGAGGCCGAGGCGCGGCTGGCCGCCGAGGCCCGCGACCGCACCGCGCAGCAGACCGGCAGCGATCGCGACAAGGCGGCGGCCGAGGCGCGGGCGGCCGAGGCGCGGCTGGCCGCGGCGCGCAAGGCGACCGCGGACGCCGAGCAGGCGCGCGCGGCGGCCGAGACCGCGGCGACCGCCGCCCGCCGCGATCTCGAGCGCACCCGGGCACAGCTCGCGACCGTCGAGCAGCAGCGCAGCGCGGCCGAGACCGCGGCGAGCGATGCCGCGCGCAAGCGCTCCGAGGCCGAGGCCGCGGCGAGCGACGCGGCGCGCCGGCGCCACGACGCCGAGACCGCGGCCGATGCCGCGCGGCGGCAGCGATCGGTCGCCGAGGCCGCGGCCGACCAGGCGACCCAGCGCCGCGGCGAGGCCGAGCAGCAGCGCGTCGCGGCGGAGCAGGCCGCGCGGACCGCGCGGACCGCGGCCGACGCCGCCGAGCACCAGCGCCAGGTCGCCGAGGTCGCGGCGCGCACCGCGCTCGGTGCCAGGCACGACGCCGAGGTCGGGCTCGCCGAGCTGTCCCGGCGCCGCGCCGCGGCCGACCGCGCCGCGGCCGAGCTCGAGGCGCGCAGCAAGGCCGAGGCCCGCGCCCAGGCCCAGGCCGAGGCGATGGCCGCCGCGGCCCAGGCGCGCCAGGCCAGCGCGGCCGAGCTCGCCGGGGCCCGCGCGGAGGTCAGCCGGCTCGCCGACGAGCGCAAACGCGCCGAGCTCGAGCTCGCCGAACGCCGCAAGGCCGTCGCCGCGCAGCAGGCCGAGGCCGACCGGCTGCGGCTCGCCGCCGGCCAGGCGCACGACGCCGCGCAGCGCGAGGATGCCCGGCGCGCGCGGCTCGCCGAGCAGCGCGCCGCGGAGGAGCAGGCGCTCGCCCAGATCCAGGCCCGCAACGCGGCGGCCCCGGCCCGCCTCGCCGCCGGCTCACCGGCCGCGGCCCCGACCGCCCCGGCCGCGGCGAAGCTCACCCCGGTGGCCGAGATCCGTCCACCGGTCGCACCCGCGGCGGCGCCCCCCGCGCTGGCGTCGCCGCGGCCACCCGCGCCGCCGTCGCCCGCTGCAGCGCCTGCGCGGCCCGGCGCATCGGCCGCCGGCCTGCTGGCCCAGGTCCGCGACATCGCGTTCACCGGCGACGACGTCACCGGCCACGTCGCGATCGCGATCGACGGCACCGCGATCGTCACCGTGGGTGAGGTCGCGCCGACCGCCGCGGAGCTGATCATCGATCACGCCGAGCTCGCCGCGAAGCTGGAGCGCAAGCTCGACGTCAGCCGGTTCGGCGGCCCGGTCCGCGCGGTGTCGTCGTTCCGCGATCGTCGCACCCCCGGCCGGGTCCGGGTGGTCGCCGAGCTGGCGTCGCCGGCGACCCCGAGCTTCGACCGCGAGGCCGGGCTGATCCGCTGGCACTTCGTCGGCGCCGACATCGCCCGGCGCCCGGTCACCGTCCGTCCCGGGGTCGCCCAGGCCGGCGCCCCGGTCGGCGGCTTCGGCGCGGCGTCGACGCCGATCGCGCAGCAGTCGGTCGCCCAGCTGCCGCCGCAGGGCAACCGGCGCCGCGTCTACCACGGCCAGCCGATGGACCTGCACTTCAAGGATGCGCCGATCCACGACCTGCTCCGGCTGATCGCCGACGTCGGCAAGGTGAGCATCGTCGTGCCGGACACGATCAACGCCACCGTCACGCTCGACCTCAAGCGCGTGCCGTGGGACCAGGCGCTCGACGTGATCCTGTCGTCGCACCAGCTGTGGTACCGCCGCGAGGGCAACATCTACCGGATCGCGTCGCGCAAGGAGCTCGACACCGAGGACGAGGACGAGGCCAAGCGGCGCGAGGCCGCGTTCAAGTCCGAGGCGCCGCAGTCGCAGCTGGTCCCGCTCAACTACGCGGCGGCCACCGATCTGAGGGCCAAGCTGGAGCCGATGCTGTCGCCGCACGGCAAGATCGCCGTCGACGAGCGCACCAACCAGCTGATCGTCACCGACGTCGGGGGCAACCGCGCGCAGATCGCGCGGCTCGCGGTGCAGCTCGATACCCAGACCCCGCAGATCTCGATCGAGGCCCGCATCGTCGAGGCCAACTCGACGTTCCTGCGCCAGCTCGGCATCCAGTGGGGCGGCAGCGCGGCCGCCACCGTCGCTGGCGGCAACGCGACCGGCCTGATCTGGCCGTCGTCGGTCGCGGTCACCGGCGGTAACACCGACGGGTCGACCCCGGGCGCCGGCGTCGCGTCGCCGTCGGACTTCGCGGTCAACCTGCCGGCGGCGACCGGCACCGGCGAGGGCGGCGCGATCGGCCTGACGCTCGGCTCGGTCGCCGGCAACCTCAACATCAACCTCCGGCTGTCGGCCCTCGAGGACACCGGCTCGGTCCGGATCATCTCGGCGCCCAAGGTCACCGTGCTCAACAACAAGCTGGCGAGCATCGCGTCCGGCGTGTCGATCCCGATCTCGACCGTGTCGGCGACCGGGACCCAGACCCAGTTCGTCCAGGCCGACCTCCGGCTCGACGTCACGCCGACGGTGGCGCAGAACGACTGCGCGATCTCGATGAACCTGCTGGTCACCAAGAACGCGCCCGACTTCAGCAACACCGGCGCGCGGGGCGACCCGACGATCCAGCGCCGCGAGGCCCGCACCTCGATGCTGGTCGCCGACGGTGAGACCAGCGTGCTCGGCGGGATCTACACCCGCAATACCTCCTTGACCTACAAGAAGGTCCCCCTGCTCGGAGATCTCCCGGTGCTCGGCTGGCTGTTCAAGAACCGCCGCGAGCAGGACGATCGCACCGAGCTGCTGGTGTTCATCACGCCCAGGATCACGAACCGCGCGCTGCTGCGCTGCAAGTGAGTCATAGTACCCGGGTCGTGGCGCCGCTGTTCCTGATCGGCTTCATGGCCGCGGGCAAGACCTCGGTCGGTCGGGCGATCGCGTCGGCGACCGGCCGGCGGTTCGTCGATCTCGACGACGTGATCGCCGCCGGTGGTACCCCGGTCGCCACCCTGGTCGCGCGCGACGAGCCCGAGTTCCGGCGCCGCGAGGCCCAGGCGTTGACCCGCGCGATCGCGTCCGGCGACGGCGCCGTGATCGCGACCGGCGGCGGCGCGGCGGCGTACGGCGACAACCTGGCGCGGATGCGCGCGGCCGGCCTGGTCGTCGCGCTCGGGGTCGATGCGGCCGACGCCGAGGCTCGGGCGGCCGCCGAGCGCGCGGCGCGGCCCGGGGCGCAGCGGCCGCTGATCGGCGCGGCGCGCGCGCTGTGGGCCCGGCGGGCGCCGGTGTACCGCCGCGCGCACGCCGTGGTCGACACCACCGGCCGCAGCGTGGCCGAGGTCGCCGCGGAGGTGTGCGCGGTCGAGCGCGCGTGGCGGCGATCGCCCCAGTCCGGCGTCGCGCTGGTCGCGCTCGGCGACCGCAGCTACCCGATCAGCGTCGGCGAGCGGATCGACCCGGCGATGCTGCGCACGGCGCTCGCCGACGCGACCCGGCTCGCGATCGTCACCGACACCAGCGTGGCCCGGCACTGGCTCGCGCCGGTCACCGCGGCGGTCGCCGGCGCCGCGCGCGGCGCGCCCGAGCTGGTGCTGGTCACGATCCCGCCCGGGGAGGCCCACAAGACGCTGGCGACCTACGAGCGGATCTGCCACCAGCTGGTCGCGGCCGGCCTCGACCGCGGCTCGGCGATCCTCGCGCTCGGCGGCGGCGTGGTCGGCGATCTCGCCGGCTTCGTCGCGGCCACGCTGTACCGCGGGATCGCCGTGATCCAGGTCCCGACCACGATCGTCGCGATGACCGACGCCGCGATCGGCGGCAAGACCGCGGTCGACCTGACGGCCGGCAAGAATCTGGTGGGCGCGTTCCACCAGCCCCGGCTGGTCGCGTGCGCGCTCGAGACCCTGGTGACGCTGCCCGGGCGCGAGCGCCGCGCCGGGTTCGGCGAGCTGTGGAAGTACGCGCTGCTCGACGGCCCCGAGCTGTGGACCGCGGTCGTGACCTGCGCGGGCTGGGCGGCGGGGCCCGCCGCCACGCCGCCGCCGCCCGAGCTGCGCACCGTGATCGAGCGCGCGATCGCGTTCAAGGCCGCGATCGTCGGCCGCGACGAGCGCGAGCGCACGGGTCACCGCGCGCTGCTCAACCTCGGCCACACCGTCGGCCACGCGATCGAGTCGGCGACCGGCATGCTGCACGGCGAGGCCGTCGGCCTGGGCCTGATCGCGGCGTGCCGGGTGTCGGCCGCGGTGTGCGGCACCCGCCGCGACCTCGAGCACGAGGTGGTTGCCGCGCTGCGCGCGAGCGGCCTGCCCGGCGATCTCGACCCCCACCTCACCGAGGACGTGCTCGCCCGGATCCAGGTCGACAAGAAGCGGCTCGGCGCGAACCTCCGGTTCCTCGTGATCCGCGACGTGGGGGCGTGTGAGCCGGTCGACATCGCGCTCCCCGAGCTGAGAACAATTTTGCGTCCCGATCCGGGTGCTTGATACGATCGACGGCGGAGGAACCATGCAACGCCAGATCGGCACGCTCGTGATCCCTGGCCTCGTCGGTCTCGCAGCGCTCGGCGGCTGCGTCGCCAACGGAGGAGACGAGAGCATCCTCGTGCTCAAGGCCGTCGCGCCCCCCACGATGGCCACCGGCGGCGTGTGCACGTTCACCGCGTCGCAGGACGAGGCCGGGCTCGGGCACGGCGTGCTCGACGTCGCCTCGCGCCTGGGCTACCAGTTCGTCGCGCAGGTCAAGAGCCGGATCACCGCCGACACCGGCCAGGTGGATGTGCGGACGATCTTCCTCCGCGGAGCCAACGTCGACCTCACGTTCCCCGACCCGGGGACGCTCGGCGCCCAGATCGCCGGCCTGGACCAGCGCCTGCTGCACTTCATGGCGCCGTTCTCCGCGCCGCTGCCGCCCAACGGCAGTCTGGCGGATGCTCCCTTCGAGCTGATCCCGTCCGGCGTCGCCCAGGGGATTGCCCCGGGGCTGAGCCCGGGGGCCTCGACGGTGGTCCAGGCCACGTTCACCATCGTCGGCGACCTGGCCGGCGGCGACGTGTCGAGCCAGGCGTTCCATTTCTCGGTGACGCTGGGCAAGCAGATCCTGATCACCGACCAGGGGGCGTGCACGGCGGTCTCGAAGACCTTCGCGCCGCGCACGGGGAACGTCTGTGCGCCCGGCCAGGACTTCGCCATCGATTGCTGCGAGGTCTCGGCCACCACGCTGCAGTGCCCGGCCGTCGGCACGATGTGATCGGCCGGGCCGGCGATTGCGGTCCCGGCCTATCGATCCAGGCGAGCAGGTCTAGTACCGTGCCGCCACAGGTGGAACTTGTTCGCTGAAACGCTCAAGAAGGTGGTCGACAACATCGAGGGCGGAATCGCCGCGGTGATCATGGGCCTCGACGGCATCTCCGTCGACAGCTACGTCAAGCTCGATGACCGCGTCGATGTCAACACCGTCGCGATGGAGTTCTCGTTCATCCTGACCCAGGTCCGCAAGGCGGGCGACAGCCTGTCGGTGGGCAGCCTGGAGGAGCTCTCGGTCAAGGCGCAGCGGCTGCTCCTGGTGTGCCGGATGCTGTCGCCCCAGTACTTCATCGCGATCGTGATGGCGCCCGAGGGCAACTTCGGCAAGGCGCGCTACCTGGCCCGGCTGGCGCAGCCCGCGCTGGTCGCGCAACTCTGAGACCGGTCTGATGGCCGCGGCCGGACGATCCGCCCGATCCGGACGGCGACCCGGCGAGCGCGCGGCCACCGCGCCGCGCCCGCTGCGGATCCAGATCTTGCACGGCCCCAACCTCAACCTGCTCGGGACCCGCGATCCGGCGGTGTACGGCACGACGACGCTGGCCGAGATCGATGCCGAGCTCGCCCGCCGCGCCGCAACCCGCCACGCCGAGGTCCGCTGCGCGCAGAGCAACCTCGAGGGGGAGCTCGTCGAGCTGATCCAGGGCGCCCGGGGCTGGGCGGACGCGATCGTGATCAACCCCGGCGGCTACACCCATACCTCGGTGGCGATCCGCGACGCGCTCGACGCGGTCGCGCTGCCCGCGGTCGAGGTCCACCTGTCGAACCTGCACGCGCGCGAGCCGTTTCGCCATGGCTCGCTGACCGCTGCCAAGTGCATCGGCCAGATCAGCGGCTTCGGCGCACAAAGCTACTACCTGGGACTGGACGCGGCCCTGTGCCACGTGGAAGCTACGACTCCCGATGGCATCTCGCGGAAAACCCAGAGCCGAAGACCGCCGACCCGAACCGGCTGACGCTGGACCGCCGTTCGTCGCGATCGCGCGCGGGCTCGCGGAGATCGTCACCGAGCACAACCTGTCCGAGCTGATCCTCGATACCAAGGAGCTCACGCTGACGGTGCGGCGCGGTGGCCCCGTCGCCGCGCCGGTCCACCTCGCGCCCGCGGTGCCGCTGCCGGTCGCGAGCGCGCCGGCCGCGTCGCCGGGCGGGGCGGCGGCCGCCGCGCCGGCCGAGCCCGCCGCGAGCGAGAAGCACCACGTCGTGACCTCGCCGTTCGTCGGCACGTTCTACCGCCGACCCAACCCCGACTCGCCCAACTACGTGTCGCTGCACGACAAGGTCGACAAGGGCCAGGTGCTGTGCATCGTCGAGGCGATGAAGCTGATGAACGAGATCGAGGCCGACGTCGCCGGCACGATCGTGGCCATCCTCGTCGAGGACGGCGCGCCGGTCGAGTACGGCCAGCCGCTGTTCAAGATCGCCCAGTGACGCAGGGCCGGAGCCGCCGATGTTCAAGAAGGTACTGATCGCCAACCGCGGCGAGATCGCGCTGCGCGTGATCCGGGCGTGCCGCGAGATGGGCCTGGCGTCGGTCGCGGTGTACTCGACGGCCGACGCCGACGCGCTCCACGTCAAGTTCGCCGACCAGGCGGTGTGCATCGGCCCGCCGCCGTCGCGCCAGAGCTACCTCAACGTGCCGATGTTCATCTCGGCCGCCGAGGTCACCGGCGCCGATGCGGTCCACCCCGGCTACGGCTTCCTGTCCGAGAACGCCGACTTCGCCGAGGTCTGCCGCAAGTGCGGGCTGACCTGGATCGGCCCGCCGGCCGACGCGATGCGCCTGATGGGCGACAAGATCCGCGCGCGCGCGGCGATGGCCGATGCCGGCGTGCCGACGCTGCCCGGCTCGTCGGGGCTGCACGACGAGGTCCAGCTGATCGAGGCCGCCGAGCGGATCGGGCTCCCGGTGATCCTCAAGGCGGCGGCGGGCGGCGGCGGCCGCGGCATGAAGGTCGTCTGGGAGAAGGAGAAGCTGATGGAGGCCTGGGCGATGGGCCGCACCGAGGCCCAGGCCGCGTTCGGCAACCCCGAGATGTACATGGAGCGGTACTGCGCCAGGCCGCGCCACATCGAGATCCAGGTCGTCGCCGACAAGCACGGCCACTACACCCACCTCGGCGAGCGCGAGTGCTCGATCCAGCGCCGCCACCAGAAGGTGCTGGAGGAATCGCCGTCCGTGGCGCTCCCCAAGGCGACCCGCGCCAAGCTGACCGCCGCGTCGGTCCGCGCGATCGAGGCGATCGGCTACACCAACGTCGGCACGATGGAGTACCTGCTCGACGCCGACGGCCAGTTCTACTTCATGGAGATGAACACCCGGCTCCAGGTCGAGCACCCGGTCACCGAGCTGGTCACCGGCATCGACCTGGTGCGCGAGCAGATCCGGATCGCCGCCGGTGAGCCGCTGTCGTTCACCGACGAGCGCCGTGCGTGGGGGCACGCGATCGAGCTCCGGATCAACGCCGAGGATCCGAGCACGTTTGCGCCGTCGCCGGGCAGGATCAGCGCGCTGCACATGCCCGGCGGCCTCGGTGTGCGTGTAGATACGCACGTGTACGCCGGTTACATGGTTCCTCCAAACTATGACTCACTGCTCGCGAAGGTGATCGTGCACGATGTCGACCGCATGACCGCGCTCCGGCGCGCGCGGCGCTGCCTCGACGAGATGGTCATCGAGGGGATTCGGACCAACATCCCGTTCTTGCGACGGATCATCAACAACCCGGAGTTCATCCGCGGCGAGTTCGACACCGGCTTCGTCGGACGGCTGCTCGCAGAGCGGGCGTCAGCGCCCTGACAGTTGGCCGCGAGCCGGGATCGGCCCGTGCGATGGAGGGCTCCGACCAGTGATCAGATGTGAGGAACCTGGTCGGGTAACGCCCGGGATTCTCTCGTGGATTTCCTTGACCCTTCCTCGGACAAGGCCGTACCCTTTGACCGATGCGCGGGGCATACTGCCGTCGACCGATGGCCCGCGTGCAAGCATGCCGGTGTGATGCTTCGCACCGGGAGGGTGTGGAGGGCCGTGGCCTTTAACAAAGACAAGGTCATGGATGCGGCGCGCAGGTTTGTCGACAAGGGTCAGATCGACAAGGCGGTCAAGGAGTACCTGCGCATCGTCCACGAGGACCCCAAGGACGTCCGGGTCTGGCTCAAGATCGGCGACCTCTACGCCAAGAAGGGCGCCAAGCAGGACGCGATCGAGACCTACCTCAAGGTCGCGCGCTTCTATCACGACCAGGGCTTCCTGCATAAGTCGGTCGCGGTCTACAAGCAGATCGTCAAGCTCGACCCGCGCCTGGTCGACGTGATCTTGAAGCTCGCCGAGCTCTACCGCGAGCTCCGCATGATGCCCGAGGCGATGCAGCACTTCGAATCGGTCGCCGCGCACTTTCACCGGGAGGGCAACACCAAGGAGGCGCTCGCCGCGGTCAAGAAGCTGGTCGACATCGACCCCGAGAACATCGCGACCCGGATCAAGCTCGCCGAGCTGTACTCCAAGGAGGGCCTGGTCGACGACGCGGCGACCGAGTTCCAGCTCGCCTGCGAGCAGCTGCGCCGGCAGGGCCGCCAGGACGACTTCCTCAAGGTCGCCGAGCGCCTGCTGTGGCACAAGCCGAGCAACCAGGCGCTCAACCGCGAGCTCGCCGGGCTGTACCTGCGGCGCAACGATCCGCGGCGCGCGCTGCAGAAGCTGCAGGCGTCGTTCAAGGCCGATCCGCGCGACGTCGAGACGCTCGGTCTGCTCGCCCAGGCGTTCCAGGCGCTCGACCAGAAGGCCAAGACCGCCAGCGTGCTCAAGGAGCTCGCCCGGATCCACATCGAGAACAAGCACAAGGAGCTCGCCGTCGAGGTGTTCCGCAGGATCCTCGAGCTGTTGCCCGGCGATCCCGACGCGATCGCGTTCCTCGGGCCGTCGGCGCAGGCCGGCTCGCGGCCGTCGCAGTCGCCGGTGCCGCGCGCGACCACGTCGCTGCCGGCCCAGGTCCGCGCCCAGGCGGGCGACGCGCGGTTCAACCTGACCGGCGACCTGCCGCCGTACGAGCCGGCGTCGGCGCGGATGACCGGCTCGATGCCGCTGATCGACGAGCAGGCGCTGTCCGCCATCGACTTCGCGCTGCCCGAGTACGACGACGCCGACTTCTCGGCCGACATGGAGCCGCCGCCCGATCCGCGCGCGATGTCGGCCGCCGGCGAACGCCACGCCGAGGAGATCCAGAAGATCCTCGCCGAGACCGACGTCTACGTGAAGTACGGCCTGCACCAGAAGGCGATCGATCACCTGCGCCGGGTGTTCACGCTCGACGCCGACAACGTCGAGGCCCGCGAGCGGCTCAAGGACATCTTCCTGTCGCAGAACCGCGAGGCCGAGGCCGAGGGCGAGCTGATGCGGCTCGCCGAGCTGACCGCGCCGAGCGACCCCGACCGCGCCGAGCTCTACCTCCAGGAGCTGCTGTCGCTGTCGGGCACCCACACCGGCGCGTACGACCTGGCGCGCAAGTTCCGGCTGCGGGTGGCGCGGATGTCGTCGGCGAGCGCCGACATCGAGGTGTCGCCCGACTACAGCGCGATCGCGTTCGCCGACAGCGAGTTCGACGATCTCGACGCGCCGCACGGGCGGGGCACCGCCGGCCGGCCGCGCGCCGCCAGCCGGGGCCCCGGCCACGACGCCGGCCGGGCGAGCCGGGACTCGATCGACGAGTTCGATCCCGACGAGCTGATCGGCGCGATGGCGCACGGCAGCCCGGCGCCGGGCCGGCCGCCGCGTCGCCCCAACGGCGGCTACGCGCAGGACGCCGACAGCTTCGAGCTCGACTTCGAGCCATCGCCCTCGCAGGCGACCCGCCAGATGTCGCCCGAGGTCGTCGAGGCGCTCGCCTCGTCGCACGGCGACGAGCTCGATGGTGGCCCCGATGGCCGCCTCGATGGCCGCCCGGGTGGCCCGGTGATCGTCGACCGGCCGCGCTGGGCGGAGTCGCTCGAAGACGCCCGCGCGCTCGACGCCCAGCTCGACGACATCGAGCTCGGTGACGACATCGATCGCCACGTCGCCCGCGAGCTCGCGCGTGGCGCCGGCAAGCCCGGCCAGGGTACCGACGACGACGCCGACGACCTGCCGTTCGACCCCGACGAGGCGCGCGCGTTCGACGCCGCCGTGCCGCGGGGGAGCAGCCAGGTCGCCGCGGTCAGCCACGCGCTGGAGCCGGGCGGCACCGACGCGATCTACGTAAGTGGGTTCGAGGAGACCGACGTGCCGAGCACCGTCGGCGCGAGCGACACCGGCGCGTACGACGAGCTCCCCGACGACGGCCTCCCGATCTCCGGCGGCTACGACCCGTACGGCACCGAGGCGGCCCAGACCCCGGGGGCGTTCGGCGAGCCGACCGTCGCCCAGACCGTGGGGGCGTTCAGCGAGTCGACCGCCAGCACCGAAACGGCGTTCGGCGAGCAGACCGCGAGCACGCAGTCGCCGCCGTTCGGCGTCGACACCCCGCTGTCGTTCGGCACCGACACTCCACAGGACCGGCCACAGGACCGGCCACAGGACCGGCCACAGGACCGACCGCACGACCGACCGCACGACCCACTGGCGGTGGTCGGCAGCCCGCGCGCCGACACCAGCATGGAGGACGATCTCGACGAGGCCGAGTTCTACTCCAGCCAGCGGATGTTCGCCGAGGCGATCGATCTGCTCAGCACCCTCCTGACCCGGTTCCCGGGCCACCGCCTGGTGCTCGCCAAGCTGCGCGAGGTCGAGGCGCTGGCCGCCGGCGGCGAGGTCGCGATCGACGTCGGCTCCGGCGTCGGCCACCCGGCCGCGCCGGGCGGCACCGACGCGCTCGACCTCGACGAGATCGAGGAGATGGGCCCCGAGGAGCTGGTCGAGCTCGACGCCAACTCGCAGCCGATCCAGGCCCCGCGCAAGCGCCAGCCCACCGTGATGCTCGAGAAGCCCGTCGACGAGGGCGACGTCGACACCCACTACGACCTCGGCCTGGCCTACAAGGAAATGGCGCTGTACGACGATGCGATCAAGGCGTTCGAGCAGGCGCTGCGCGCGCCCGGCCGCGAGGTCGGTTGCCGCGTCATGATCGGCATGTGCCTGCGCGAGCAGGGCAACCCGTCCGAGGCGATCCACCAGTTCAAGCAGGGCCTGCACGCCGAGCCGACCGAGCGCGAGCGCCAGAGCCTGTACTACGAGATCGGCATCACCTACGAGGCGATCGGCGACGACGCCGAGGCGCTGTACTTCTTCGAGATGGTGCTCAAGCGCGACCCGACGTTCGCCGACGCGGCGACCCGCGCCGAGCGGCTGCGCGCCCGCGGCGGCCGCGCGATCCACGCCCCCGACGACGACCTGTAGCCTCGCACCCCCGCCGCTGCCGGGCCCCGCCGGCGGTGCTATGAGCCGGGCATGGCCACTCGCACCGAAACCGACAGCATGGGCCCGATCGAGGTCGACGCCGCGCGCTACTGGGGCGCGCAGACCGAGCGCTCGCTCCACCATTTCCGGATCGGTACCGAGCGCATGCCGCGCGAGCTGATCCACGCGCTCGCGCGGATCAAGCAGGCGTCGGCGCAGGTCAACCGCGAGCTCGGCCTGTTGCCCGAGGCCAGGGCCCAGGCGATCGCCGCCGCGGCCGACGAGATCCTGCGCGGCGACCACGACGGCGAGTTCCCGCTCGCCGTGTGGCAGACCGGCAGCGGCACCCAGACCCACATGAACGTCAACGAGGTCATCGCCAACCGCGCCAGCGAGCTCGCCGGCGGCGGCCGGGGCCGCGAGCGCACGATCCACCCCAACGACGACGTCAACCTGTCGCAGAGCTCCAACGACGTGTTCCCGTCGGCGATGCACATCGCCGCCGCCGAGCGCACCACCCGCCACCTGTTGCCCGCGCTCGCCGCGCTGCAGGGCACCCTCGCCGGCAAGGCGCGCGCGTTCGCCGACATCGTCAAGATCGGCCGCACCCACCTGCAGGACGCCACGCCGCTCACCCTCGGCCAGGAGATCAGCGGCTGGGTCGCCCAGCTCGACCTCGCGGCCGCCGCGATCCGCGCCGCGCTGCCCGCCGTCCACGAGCTCGCGCTCGGCGGCACCGCCGTCGGCACCGGCCTCAACGCCCACCCGGCCTACGCCGCTCGCGTCGCCGCCCGGCTCGCCGAGCTCACCGGCCTGCCGCTGGTCACCGCGCCCAACAAGTTCGCCGCGCTCGCCGGCCACGACGCCCTGATCGGCCTGCACGGCGCGCTCAAGCAGCTCGCCACCGCGCTCACCAAGATCGCCAACGACGTGCGCTGGCTCGCCAGCGGCCCGCGCAGCGGCCTGGGCGAGCTCCGCATCCCACAGAACGAGCCCGGCAGCTCGATCATGCCCGGCAAGGTCAACCCGACCCAGTGCGAGGCGATGACCATGGTGTGCGCCCAGGTCATCGGCAACGACGTCGCGATCGCGATCGGCGGCGCGAGCGGCAACTTCGAGCTCAACGTCTACAAGCCGCTGATCGCCCACAACGCCCTGCAGTCGATCCGCCTGCTCGGCGACGCCTGCGCCTCGTTCGACGCCCACTGCGCGAGCGGCCTCGAGCCCGATCGCGCGGAGATCGACCGCAAGCTGCACGGCAGCCTGATGCTGGTCACCGCGCTCGCCCCGCACATCGGCTACGACCAGGCCGCCCAGGTCGCCAAGCACGCCCACGCCCACGGCACGCTCCTGCGCGACGCCGCGATCGCCCTGGGCTACGTCACCGGGGACGACTTCGACCGCTGGGTCCGCCCCGAGGCCATGGTCGGCCCGGCGGCGGCGCGCTGAGCTCACGATCGGCTGGAGATCTGCAGCGAGCTGTTGGTCGCGGTGACGCGGTGGACGACGACCGTGGCGCGGACCGGGTGGAACCCGTCGAACTCGACCTCGAGCTCGTCGATGCCGTCGAAGTGCAGGCGGTCGGCGGTCATCTTGACCGGGCCGAGCTGGACGTCCTTGATCGTGGTGTCGATGCTGCCGATCGCGCCCCGGAGCTCGCCGGCGCCGCGGTCGTGGAGCGAGCCGGTGACCTTGAGGTCGACCATGCCGGGCTGGTCGTCGCCGCCGAACATGATGACGCCGCCGCCGAGCTCGACCGAGTGCGGGGCGAGCAGCGAGAGCGCGACGTCGATCGCGTTGAGCGACAGCGCCTGGAGGGTCTTGCGCTTGCGATCGTCGGGCCTGGCGGCGCGCGCGATCCGGAAGTCGGTCAGCGAGCGCACCGGCACGCGGCCGAACGCGGCGAGCGCGGCGGCCTCGTCGTCGAGCGCCCAGGTGATCAGGTCGCGGGTCGAGCCGACGATCGGGACCTTCCAGACCAGCGCGAGCCGCTCGCCGTCGTGCTTGATGTCGAGGAACGCGCCCTCGAGCCAGTTCAGGCTGTTGTCGAGCGCGCGGTAGTCGAGGCTACCCTCCTGGATCGGGATCCGGAGGTCCTGGTCGAGCGAGCGGTGGCCGAGCACCGGCAGGTCGAGCACGACCTTGACGGTGAAATACATCCGTCCCGACAGGCTATCGAGAAAGCGCAGCCGGGACTGGCGCAGCCGGGACTGGCGCAGCCCCGGATCGACGCGTGCGGGCGGCGCGGGCGGGTCATCCGGTCCCGGGGTCCGGCCGAACGGCCCGCGCACCGTGAGCTTCATCTCCGACAGCGAGACGTAGGGCGCGACGATCTCGACGCCGCGGTCGGCGCGGACCAGGCGCATGCCGCGCGGCATCTCCACGCGCTCGACCGCGATCTCGACCCGCCCGGCGTCGTCGCGCAGCCACGCCGACCCGACCGAGGCGGCGTCCGCGGTCCAGCGCAGCGTGTCGAGCCGGCCCTCGAGATCGTCGAACACGCAGTCGCGGGCGCCGTAGCCGACCGGGCCGGCCGAGCCGTCGATCTCGTGGCACTCGGCGCGCGGGAACCTCAGCCGCCGGCCGGCGTCGTCGCTGAGGAACCCGAAGCGCTGGACGGTGATATCGCTCTCGACTCGCTGGGCCATCCGATCGATGAGTGTACTTGGTCGGTCGCGACTTGGTCGGCGAGCAGGCGGATCTTCACCGCCGGAGATCTGCGCCTCACCGCACGTTCTCCAGCACGCAGCCCGGCAGCTGGGCGCCGGGCACCGCGCACCTCGATCGCCGCAGGTCCTCGCTCGGCGGCGGGCAGTGTGCGCCGCACGGGCACGAGGTCTCGGCGCTGCAGCCCCCCGCCGGATCGCGAGGGGCGGGCCGGGCGCGGGCGCACGGGTCCGTGACGCGTGCGTAGGACGCCATCGCGCAGGTGACATCGCCGCAGCCGGTGGCAGCGACCCCCAGGGCAAGCCCCGGCGCGGGGCAAAGCCCTCCGTGGGATCGACCGATCCGTTCTCGCAGGTCGCGCGTATCTCGGCACACAGCCAGGGAGGGCCACATGGCCACACGACTCTTGGTGGTGCTCGCGTCGACGCCTGCCGCGTTGATCGGATGCCACTCCACCGATGATGGTTTGCCTACTCGTCCACCGACCTCTGTCACCATGGTCTCGTCGGCCGGCTTCGAATCGCCGACCGACGCCGTCGCGAGCCCGGATGGCCGCACCTTCTACTTCGCCGCGTGGGACCTGGACAAGCAGCCCACGCTGTTCCAGGTCTCGTCGGACCCGGGCAGCGCGCCGCGCGCGCTCGCGGCCGGCGATCCGCTGGAGGCGCCGCTCGGCCTGGTGCTGTCGTGCGACGGCAACACGCTGTACGTCGCCGACATGGGCGGCGATGTGGGCGCGCTCCTCGTGGTCCCGACCGCGGGCGGGCCGGCCGCCGCGCTCGAGGCCACCGGGATGACCCGGCCCGGCGGCCTCGCGATGGGGCCGGACTGCAAGTCGCTGTTCGCGACCGGCCGGCTCGACGACGGCACGCCGGCGCTGTTCCAGGTGCCGATCGGCGGCGGTGTCGCTCGCGTCGTGTACCAGGGCGCGCCGCTGGTGTCGCCGACCGGACTGCACATCGACAGCCAGAGCGTCGCATGGGTGATGGACCACCTCGCCCAGGGCGCGCAAGGCGAGGGCGTGCTGTTCTCGATCCCGTCCGACGGCAGCAAGGCGACCGAGGTGATCTCGAGCCTGCGGATGGGCACGCCCGGCGGCGTGTCGCTCACCGCAGGGGGCGGCACCGCGGTCATGCCGACCCGCGACGAGGACGGCAAGGCGCAGCTGACCTCGGTCGACATCGCCACCCGCGCCGTCACCCAGTTTCCCACCCCCGACCTGGCGGACCCGGCCGGCCTGCGCACCGCGCGCAAGGCGGGCGTGTTCGTCGTCGTCGATGCCGAAGCCGGCCGGATCTACCGCGCAGAATGAACAGGAGAACACCATGACCAAGCTCATCCACGCACTCGCCATCGCCGGCCTCACGGGCACCGCCCTCGGGGCCGGCGCGCACACCGCCTCCGCTTCGTCGCACCGTGAAGCCCCCGCGATCGCGGAGGACCAGTACGCCGACAACACCGACGTCTACGCGTTCATCAGCCCCAGCAACGCGAACAACCTGGTGATCGTCGCGGACTACGTCCCGCTGCTGCTGCCGACGTCGGGCCCGAACTTCTACAAGTTCTCCGACAACGCGCGCTACGAGGTCCACATCGACAACGACGGCGACGCGGTGCCCGACATCGCCTACCGCTGGACGTTCCGCTCGCAGCGCAAGAACGGCGCGACGTTCCTGTACAACACCGGGGCGGTCGACTCGATCACGAGCCAGAACCTCAACGTCACCCAGACCTACCGGCTGGAGAAGGTCAACGAGCACACCGGGCAGACCACGACGATCATGGACAACATCCCGGTCGCGCCGTGGAACGTCGGCAAGCGGTCGTTCGCCAGCTACGAGCAGGTCGCGCTGCAGGCGGTGACCACCCGGAACGGCGTCACCGCGTTCGCCGGTCCGCGCGACGAGCCGTTCTTCGTCGATCTCCACGTGTTCGACCTGCTCGGGGTCGGCGGCGCCCACACCACCGATGGGATCAACGTGATGTCGCTGGTGATCGAGGTGCCGATCACCGACGTCGCCAGCAAGGGCGCCCGCCCGGCGGCCGGCGACACCGGCCTCAAGTCGGTGGTCGGGATCTTCGCCTCGGCGAGCCGGCCGCGCGTCCGGTTCCTGCGCGACGAGCGCGACCGGGATCATTACGGCAGCTTCACCCAGGTGTCGCGGCTCGGCTGGCCGCTGATCAACGAGGTGATCATCCCGCTCCAGGACAAGGACAAGTTCAACCGCAGCCAGCCGAAGAACGACGTCGCCAACTTCGGCGCCTACATCCTCGATCCCGAGGTGCCCAAGCTGCTCAACCTCGTGCTGCACGCCAACTGCGCCCCGACCCCGGCCGGCGGCCGCACCGACATCGTCGGGCTGCTGTCGCCCAGCGGCACCAAGGCCGCCGACATGCTGCGGATCAAGATCAACCAGGGCCAGACCAACACCGACTCGCACTTCCCCAACGGCCGCGCGCTGACCGACGACGTGACCGACACGCTGCTCACCGTGGCGTGCAACAACGGCCAGAAGATCGGCGACGGCGTCGACGCCAACGACCTGCCGTTCACCACGACGTTCCCGTACCTGGCGTCGCCGCACTCCGGCAACCCGTGAGCCGAGCGCCGGCCGCGCCGCACTGACCCCGAACCCCGCACCGAGGAGCCCGCCATGCATCGCACCCTGATCCTGCTCGCCGCCGCCTGCGCGTGCGGCAAGGCCGACCGAGCGCCGTCGCCGGCGCCCGCCGCCCCGCCGCTCGCCCACGCCATGCAGGCCGACCTCGCCCGCGACATCGCCGACGCCGAGCGGCTCGGCACGTGGAGCGACGTCGCCCACCGCTGGCAAGGCCAGACCGTGCGCTGGACGGTGACGCACCGGCGCGTGCTGTGCCGGTCGGCCGACGACTGCCACGTCGCGGCGTTTCCGATCCAGCGCCCGGCGAAGCAGGGCTGGATGCCGCAGCTCCAGTTCGCGCCCGGCCAGTACGACGCGCTGGCCGGCGCGTGCGGCGGCCAGGACCCGTGCGAGGTCACCATCGAGGCCACGCTGAGCAAGCTCGAGGTCTCGCCGGAGCTGCCGACCAGCGTGCAGCTGTCGAACGTGCAGATCCTGCCTGCCCCCCACCCCGGCACGCAGACAACCCGCCGCTGACTAGGCCTGGGCGTGCGGCGCCGAGGGCCATGCGGTCTGCCTCGGCGCGAGGTCGCGGGCGATGCGAGCGGCGAGCTGCTGGACCTGGGCCCAGTCGGTGTACTCGTGATCGCGGCTCGTGTCGGTGCTGTGCCCGGCGAACCGGCTGATCAGCTTCATGACGAGGCGCACGACCACGCCATAGCTGCGATAGGGCAGGCCGCCGGCAAGCGCGACCGCCGCGCGCGGCTGCCAGTGGGTGAGCGCGAGCAGCTTCGCCACGTAGCCCTTCGGATCGGCCGACCGGGGGGCCGCGGCCGCCATGCTGACGACGAACAGGTAGCTCGGGATCGCGTGGAGCTCGTTGCGGTTGTCGATGATGTACTCGAGCAGCGGCCGCGCATGGAGCCCGAGCTGGACCCGCGAGCCGATCACGATGGCGTCGTAGTCCTCGACGGGCGGCGGCATCGCCATCAGGGCATCGGCGAGCTCGACCTCGTGGCCGCGGCTGCGCAGCTCGGCGGCGAGGGTATTGGCGATCTTGCGGGTCTGACCGAAGCTGCTCGCGTACGCGATGAGGATGCGGCTCATGTCGCACCCGGCGTGCAAGCACCTGACCAGCTGGCCGGTCGCGGCGCGGCCAAGGCTTGGCGGCACCCGCCGCGGAAGATGCGCAGGGCCTGCGCTCCGCACAGCGCGAGGCGCGTGGGCTGCGCGGGCCGGTCGGCGGCGCAGCGCGGGCTCAGTGCATCATCAGGACGACGAGGGACATGATGAACCCGACGGTGATCGCGGTCCACACGATGACGTGCAGGGGGATGGTCCAGCCCTCGCTCGGGCGCTTGACGTGGGTCGCCATGGCCGGGAATCCCAGCAGCCGACGTGCCAGGTCCCGAGGTGGGAGCGAGTCCGCCGCGGACGCAGCGCGTGCAAGCGCCGCTGCGCCTCCGCGCGAGATCTGCGCGATTCTCCCCCGGCTCCCCGGGGTAGCGGCCGGCACGAACCTTGATATTGCTGGCGGACATGCCAGACGCAGAAGTCGCCTCCTGTCTCGCCGAGTACGCCAGCCGGGGCCCGCGCTACACCAGCTACCCACCGGCGACCGAGTTCGGCCCGCTGCCGCGGGATCACGTGGAGCGCGAGCTGACGACGATCGGCGATCGCGGCGAACCGATCTCGCTCTACGCCCACGTGCCGTTCTGCAAGAGCCTGTGCTGGTACTGCGGCTGTAACGTGATCGCGACCCGCAACGAGGACCGCGGCGTCGCGTACCTCGAACAGCTGATCACCGAGCTGACGATGCTCGCGGGCTACGTGCGCAGCGCGCCGGTCACCGAGATCGCGATCGGCGGTGGGTCGCCGAACTTCCTGTCGCCGCACTCGCTGCGCACGATGATCGCGGCGATCGATCGCAACTTCGCGGTCGCGCCCGATGCACGGCGGTCGATCGAGCTCGACCCGCGGACCACGGCCGCGTCGCAGGTCGACGTGCTGGCCGCCGGGGGGTTCCGCTCGCTCAGCATGGGCGTGCAGGACTTCTCCGAGGCGGTCCAGGACGCGATCCATCGCCACCAGACCACGCTGCAGACCCGCTGGCTGGTCGACCGCGCGCGGGCCGCCGGGTTCGACGACGTCAACGTCGACGTCGTGTACGGCCTGCCGCTGCAGACCGAGGCGAGCTTCACCCGGACGCTCGACGCGGTGATCGACCTGGCGGCGGACCGGATCGCGCTGTTCGGCTACGCCCACCTGCCGAGCAAGCTGCCGCACCAGCGGCTGGTCGAGCGCGCCGGCCGGATGCTCGATCGCCACGAGCGCGCGGCGCTGCTGCTGCTGGCGATCGAGAAGCTGACCGGCGCCGGCTACCTGCACCTCGGGCTCGACCACTTCGCGCGGCCGGGCTCGCGGCTGGCGCGCGCGGCCGCCGATCGCCGGATGGTGCGGACGTTCCAGGGCTATGTCGAGCACCGCGCGGACGCGATCCTCGGGGCCGGTGTGTCGGCGATCTCGTCGACGCCGCGCATGCACTGGCAGAGCCACAGCGATCTGCCGGCGTGGGAGCACAGCGTCGCCGCCGGGCAGCTGCCGGTCGATCGCGGGTTCGTGCTCGACGGCGACGATCGGCTGCGCCGCGCGATCATCGGCGAGCTGATGTGCCGCGGCGAGGTCGAGCTCGCGCAGGTCGCGGCCGACCACGGGGCCGACGCCGCGAGCTACTTCGCGCGCGAGCTCGGGGCGCTCGGCGCGCTCGACGAGCTCGCGAGCTACGACGCGGCGGCCGGCGTGGTCCGGACCACGCCGCTCGGGCGGCTGCTGGTCCGCAACATCTGCATGGTGTTCGACCGCTACCACCGCGAGCCGGCCAGCCTGCCCGGCATGCCGGGCGGTGCGCCGAGCGAGGCGCCGCGGTTCTCATCGACGATCTGAGCCAACGGAGGCACCATGACGACGCCGCTGACCCCCGGCCGCGCGCTCGAAACGCTCGCGGCCCAGCACGCCACCCTGCGCGAGACGATCGACCGCTGCGAGGAGCTCGCCGACGCGGTCGACGACGGCGCCGGCGCTGCGCCCCAGCTGCTGCGCGAGGTCGCCCGGCTGCGGGCCGCGTTCGACGAGCACAACCAGTTCGAGGAGCAGCTGCTGCGGCCGCTGCTGCTCGACGTCGACTGGCTCGGCGCGGTGCGGGTTTCTCGCATGGTCGAGGACCACGTCGAGGAGCATCGCGCGATGCGTCAGGGGCTTGCTGCCACGCCGACCGGCGACCTGCGCGGCGTGCTGGCCAGCCTGCGCGATCACCTCGCGACCGAGGAGCGCTACTTCCTGTCGCGGAAGGTTCTGCGCGACGACCTCGCGGGCTAGCGGGGACCGAGCGAAGCCCGGGGCATCGCGCTCACGCCCGAGGCTCCGGAAGCAGCGCAGCGTGGGACCCGCGGAACAGGATCTGCGTGGAGGCTGGATGGAATCCAGCCTCCGCGCCGGACCGGCGCAGGTGGTGCGCTGCGACGCCGCGTCAACGCAAACGCTGCGCGCGGTGGGAGTCGGACAGGGGCCGGGCGCAGGCACGGCAGTTGCGATGACCGGGCGCGATGACGACGACGACCAGAGACACGATCCGCTACGACGATGCGATCGTCCGCAAGTTCGTCACCGCGACGATCGGCTGGGGCGCGGTCGGGATGCTGGTGGGGCTGTGGTGCGCACTGCAGCTGGCGATGCCGCGGCTCAACTTCGCGCCGTACTTCACGTTCGGCCGGCTCCGCCCGCTGCACACCAACGCGGTGATCTTCGCATTCGCGGGCAACGCGATCTTCGCTGCGGTGTACTACTCGTCGCAGCGGCTGCTCAAGGCGCGGCCGCTCGACTGGCTGTCGCGGATCCACTTCTGGGGCTGGCAGGCGATCATCCTCGCGGCGGCGATCACCCTGCCGCTCGGGTTCACCCAGGGTAAGGAGTATGCCGAGCTGGAGTGGCCGATCGACATCGCGATCGCCGTGGTGTGGGTGACGTTCGCCGTGAACTTCTTCGCGATGGTGCGCAACCGGCGTGAGAAGCACCTCTACGTCGCGCTGTGGTTCTACATCGCATCGATCATCACGATCGCGATCCTCCACATCTTCAACAACCTGGTGATCCCGGCCGGGCTGTTCAAGAGCTACTCGATCTACGCCGGCGTCGAGGATGCGTTCATGCAGTGGTGGTACGGCCACAACGCGGTCGCGTTCGTGCTGACCACGCCGTTCCTCGGCCTGATGTACTACTTCCTGCCCAAGGCGGCGGAGCGGCCGGTGTTCAGCTACCGGCTGTCGATCCTGCACTTCTGGTCGCTGGTCTTCATCTACATCTGGGCCGGCCCGCACCACCTGCACTACACCGCGCTGCCGCAGTGGGCGTCGACGCTCGGGATGATCTTCAGCGTGATGCTGTGGATGCCGTCGTGGGGCGGCATGATCAACGGCCTGCTCACCCTGCGCGGCGCGTGGAACCGGGTCGCCGAGGACCCGGTGCTCAAGTTCTTCGTCGTCGGCCTGACGTTCTACGGGATGTCGACGTTCGAGGGTCCGATGCTGTCGATCAAGAGCGTCAACGCGCTGTCGCACTACACCGACTGGAACATCGCGCACGTCCACGGCGGCGCGCTGGGCTGGGTCGGCTTCATGACGTTCGGCATGATCTACTGGCTGGTCCCGCGGCTGTTCCAGACCCGGCTGCATTCCAGGAAGCTCGCAACCACGCACTTCTGGATCGCGACGGTCGGCATCGTGCTGTACGTGCTGTCGATGTGGGTGGCAGGCATCACCCAGGGCCTGATGTGGCGGGCGTTCGATGACACCGGCCACCTGCAGTATCCGGACTTCCTCGAGACCGTGACCCGGCTGGCCCCGATGTACTGGGTCCGCGCGCTGGGCGGCTCGCTGTACATCACCGGCGTCCTGCTCGGCGCTTACAACATCTTCAAGACCTGGAAGTCGCGGCCGGCGCAGTACGAGGAGATCGAGGTCGCGGTGCCGCCGATGATCCGGGCGGCCCGGGTGGCGGAGCAGGGGGCCAAGGTGCTGGAGCGCGCGGCCGAGCGGCCGCAGCACTGGCACCGGACCTGGGAGGGGCTGCCGGCGCTGTTCACCGCGCTGACCGCGGTGGCGGTGATCGTCGCGTCGGCGTTCGAGATCGTCCCGACGTTCCTGATCGGAGACAACGTGCCGCGGATCAAGAGCGTCAAGCCGTACACGCCGCTCGAGCTCTACGGCCGTGACATCTACCTGCGCGAGGGTTGTTACAACTGCCACTCGCAGATGATCCGTCCGTTCATCGACGAGACGGTGCGCTACGGCTCGGCCGGCAAGCCGGCCGAGTACTCCAAGCCGGGCGAGTTCGTCTACGACCACCCGTTCCAGTGGGGCAGCAAGCGCACCGGGCCCGACCTGGCGCGCGAGGGCGGCAAGCGCGACGAGCTGTGGCACCTGCGCCACCTCGAGAACCCGCGCTCGACCTCGGTCGGCTCGGTGATGCCGAGCTACCCGCACCTGCTCACCGACGACATCCCGTGGGACGCGATCCAGTCGCGGGTCGACGTGATGGCGATGCTCGGCGTGCCGTACGACGCCCAGGCGCTCGGCCACGCGGACTCGATCGCCCGCAAGCAGGCCGAGGACGTCGGCAAGGCGCTGGCCGCCGCCGGCGGGCCCAAGGACCTCCAGACCAAGGACGTGATCGCGCTGATCGCGTATCTCCAGCGGCTCGGCCGCGACATCCAGCTCGAGCCCCCCGGAGGTGCAAGGTGATCCGGCTCTCCGAGCTCGTGTCCGCGTTGACGCCGGCCCAGTACGCCGAGCTGTCGCTCGTGCTGTTCCTGCTCGTGTTCGCGGGCGTGCTGCTCCGCCACGGTGGCAAGCGGCGCGCCGCCGAGCACGCCGCCTGCGCCCAGCTGCCGCTCGCCGATGATGCCATTCCGCAGGACGACATTCCGCATCTCGCCCTGCCGTTTGACGCCCTGCCGTTTGACGCCCTGCCGGTTGAGGATGGAGTCTCCCGATGACCAGCCACGCCACCACCGCGGATGACATCCCGACCTTCGCTTCGTCCGACACCCCGGCCGCGACCGGCGCATCCGCCGAGGACGCCGAGGCGATCGACGAGTCGCGCCTGATGGATCACGACTACGACGGGATCCGCGAGTACGACAACCCGTTGCCGGGCTGGTGGAGCGCGGTGTTCGCCGCGACGTTCGTGTTCGCCTTCCTGTACTTCGCGTACTACAACATCGCGCACTGGGGCCGGACGCCGGCCGAGGGCTACCAGGTCGCGCTCGCGGGCTGGCAGGCCAGCTACAAGAGCGGGCCGGCGGGCGGCGGCATCAACGCCACCGAGGAGATGCTCGCCGCGGGCGCCGAGAACTCCGGGGTCGTCGCGCAGGGTGCCGCGGTGTTCACCGCGCGCTGCATCGGCTGCCACGCCGACGGCGGGCGCGGCCTGATCGGCCCGAACCTCACCGACCTGTACCAGATCCACGGCACGACCCGGATGGACCTCTACGCGACGATCATGGGCGGCGTCCCGGGCACCGCGATGATCGCGTGGGGCGAGGTCATGAAGCCGACCGAGATCGTCGCGGTGGCGACCTACGTGTCGTCGCTGCGCGGCAAGAACCTCGCGGGCAAGGAGCCCCAGGGCAAGTCGGTCCCGGCGCTGGCCCGGTGACCGGGCCCCGGGCTCGAGATTCCAGACAGGAGACCCCCATGACACCACCGCTGTCGATCCATAGGGAGGCTTTCCCATTACCCCCCTCTGGGGGATCGCCCGGCAAAGCCGGGCGATTCACCCCTCCGCGCGCCGCGCCGCGCGGCCCTGCACCTGAGGGCTCCGTGCGCGAGCCGGCACCGAGCCATCACGGCTCAGAGCCCAAAATTCGTCCCTAGGAGACCCCCATGACACCACCGCTTTCCAAGCAGCGCGTGCTCTCGACCCTCAACCAGGACGGCACGCGCAACTGGCTCCGGCCCAGGCTGGCGCGCGGCCGGTTCCTGCGCCGGCGCCGGATCGTGGCGTACGCGCTGATCGCGCTGTTCGCCGCGCTGCCGCTGATCCGGATCAACGGGCGGCCGGCGCTGCTGATCGACCTCGTCGCGCGCGAGCTGTCGGCGTTCGGCATGGTGCTCCGGCCGAGCAACGGGGTCATCCTGATGCTGCTCGGGATCACGATCGTGCTGGCGGTGTTCGTGCTGACCGCGCTGCTGGGCCGGGTGTGGTGCGGCTGGGGCTGCCCGCACATGGTGTACCTCGAGCACGTGTTCCGGCCGATCGAGCGCTGGCTCGAAGGCTCCCCGGCACAGCAGGCCCGGCTGCCGCGGTTTCACCCCCGCAAGCTGATCAAGTGGGCGATCTACGCCGCGCTGGCGTTCACCGTCGCCAACGTGTTCCTGGCGTACTTCGTCGGGGTCGCCCGGCTGCGCCTGTGGGTCGTGGTGTCGCCGGCGGAGCACCCGGGAGGGTTCGCCCTGGTGCTCGCCGTCACCGCGCTGATGCTCGGCAACTTCGGCTGGTTCCGCGAGCAGACCTGCATCGTGGCCTGCCCGTACGGCCGGCTGCAGTCGGTGCTGCTCGATCGCCAGTCGCTGCTCATCGGCTACGACGCCCGCCGCGGCGAGCCGCGCACGCCGCTCAAGAAGCACCTGCCGGTCACGGAGGGCCGGCGCGGCGACTGCGTCGACTGCGGCGCGTGCGTCGCGGTGTGCCCGACCGGGATCGACATCCGCGACGGCCTGCAGATGGAGTGCATCGGCTGCGCGCAGTGCATCGATGCGTGCGACGCGGTGATGGACAAGCTGCACCGCGCGCACGGCATGATCGGCTACACCTCGCAGGACGAGCTCGCCGGCAAGCCGCGCAGGCTGCTGCGGCCGCGGCTGATCATCTACCCGGCGCTGCTCACGGTGGTCGGGACGCTGTTCGCGTGGAGCCTGGCGTCGCGGCCGGACTCCGAGGTCACGGCGCTGCGCAACGACGGGCCGAGCTTCATGCAGCTGCCGGATGGCCGGATCGCGTCGGCCGTGCGGCTCAAGATCGAGAACGAGACCGACCAGCCGCGCCACTACGCGATCTCGCTCGCCGGGACGCCCGACGCGGTGCTGAAGTCCCCGCTCGCGGTGTGGGAGATCCCGGCGCACCACGCCCGGACCATCCCGCTGTTCGTCGAGGCCGTGGCCGCGACGTTCCACCATGGCCAGCGCACGATCCACCTGCGGATCTTCGATGACGAGGGCTTCGAGCGGATCGTGGCGGTCGCGCTGCTCGGCCCCGAGCAGCCGAGCGGGCTGCCGGAGCCGGCGCGGGACGAGCGGGACGAGCGGGACGAGCGCGGCGCGCACCCGCACACCGGAGGTGAGCGATGACAGCTGCGATGCGGTGGTGGCTCGTGATCGGCGGACTGCTGGCCGCCAACGTGATCGCGATGGTGCTCCTCGCGGTGGTCGCCAACGACGGCGGCACCCAGGTGATCCCGGCGTACTACGACCGCGCCGTCCACTTCGATGACGAGATCGACCGCGCGTCGGCCAGCCGTGCGCTGGGCTGGCACGCCGAGGTCGCGATCGCCGCCGGTGCGATCGACGTGACGATGTCGGACGCCTCCGGCCACGCGGTCGACGGCGCGCGGGTCCGCGTCACCGGCTACCAGCGCGCGCACGCGGGCGAACCGGTCGACGTCGAGCTCGCCCGGGTCGGCGGCGGGCACTATCGGGCCGGCCTCCACGAGCGCCGCGGCTGGCATGACCTCACCGTCGTCGCCGAGCTCGGCGACGCCCACTACCAGCAGCGCGTCGCGATCGAGGCGCGCTGATCGATCGAGAGGGGCTTTCCCGCCCCCTCCGGACCGGCAGAGCCCGGCCATTCACCCCCCCGCGCGCCGCGCCGCGCGGCCCTGCACCTGCGGGATTTGCGCCTGATTTCTTCTTTCGGAATTCCCATCCCATGACTGCACTCTGGATCACCATTCTCGGCTCGAGCCTCGCGGGCAGCCTGCACTGCGTCGCGATGTGCGGGCCCCTGATCGGACTATCGGGTGGCCGGCAGTCGCTGTCGCTCGCGCTGGTCCACGCGCTCGGCCGGCTCACGACGTACACCGCGCTCGGCGCGCTCGCCGGCCTGGTCGGCGGCGCGATCGATCTCGCCGGGCACCTGGCGGCCGTCCAGCACGTCGCGGCGGTCGTCGCCGGCGCGGCGATCGTCGTCTGGGGGCTGCGCGGGATCGCGATCGCCCGCGGCTGGCTGTCGGCGGGGACCGCCGGCGGCGCGCTGTTCCAGCGCGGGCTGATGCAGATCCGTGGCCAGCGGGCCGTGCGGCGCGCCTGGCTGATCGGCGTGCTGACCGGCCTTCTGCCGTGCGGCTGGCTGTGGGCGTTCGTGGTCTCGGCCGCGGGGACGGCGAGCCCGGCCGCCGGCGCTGCCGCGATGGCGGTGTTCTGGCTCGGCACGGTGCCGGCGATGACCGGCGCGCTCGCGCTCGGCGGCGCGGTGATGGCCGCGGTGCGCAGACGGATGCCGGTGATCTCGGCGTGCGTGCTGATCGCGCTCGGCGTCGCGACCCTGGCGGTGCGCTGGCGCGACGCCGGCGCGGCCGGGGTGACCGCACCGTACTGCCACGAGGTCGCGCCCGGGAGTGCGCGATGACCGCGGCGGTCGCCCCGGCGAGCTGCCTGCACTGCGGGCTCCCGGTGCCCGCCGGTCGCGCGCGGTTCTGCTGCGCCGGCTGCGAGGTCGTGCACGACGCGATCGCGGCGAACGGCCTCGAGCAGTTCTACGCGCTGCGCGAGACCGCCGAGCCGGCGCGCACCACCGAGCACGACTACACCGAGCTCGACGATCCGGCGTTCCAGCGCCTGCACGTCGAGGCGACGCCCGGGGGCCAGGCGCGCGCCGCGCTGTACCTCGAGGACCTGCGCTGCACCGCGTGCGTGTGGCTGGTCGAGAGCGTGCCGCGCTGCCTGGCCGGGGTCAGCGAGGTCCGCGTCGATCTCGGCCGCAGCCGGGCCGATGTGGTGTGGGATCCCGCGGCGACGTCGCTCGCGCAGATCGCGCGCTACCTCGACCGGATCGGCCACCCGCCGCACCCGTACCGCGGCCTTGCGCGCGATGCGCTGCGCCGCCGCGAGGACCGCGCGCTGCTGATCAAGCTCGGCGTCGCCGGCGCGGCGGCCGGCAACCTGATGCTGCTGGCGATCGCGCTGTACGCCGGGCTGTTCGGCGGGATGTCGCGCACCGACACCGGGTTCTTCCGCTGGGCGTCCATGTGCGTCGCGCTGCCCGCGCTCGGGTTCGCCGCGACCCCGTTCTTCCGCACCGCGCTCGGCGCGCTGCGCGCCCGCCGGCTCCACCTCGACCTGCCGCTGTCGATCGGCATCCTCGCCGGCCTGGGGTGGGGCAGCGCCAACGTGATCCGCGGCGTCGGCGAGATCTACTTCGACTCGCTCGCGATGCTCACGTTCCTGCTGCTGGGCGCGCGCTGGATCGTGCTGCGTCACCAGCGCCGCGCGTCGACCGCCGCGGAGCTCCTGCTGTCGCTGACCCCGAGCCGCGCCCACCGGCTCGATCCGGAACGCTTCGCGGAGCTGGCCACCGCCGCGACGGCCGGGCCGGCGATCGACGTCCCGATCGAGGCGATCGCGCCCGGCGACGTCGTGCGCGTGCTGGTCGGCGAGGTGATCCCGGTCGACGGCGAGATCGTCGCCGGTCGCTCGGCGATCGATCTCGGCCTGCTGACCGGGGAGTCGCGGCCGGTCGACATCGAGATCGGTCACGCGGTCTGCGCCGGCACGGTCAACATCGCGGCGCCGATCGCGGTCCGCGCGACCGCGGTCGGCGAGGACACCCGGGTCGGCAGGCTGGTCGCGCGCATCGAGAGGCTGTCGGTCCATGCGCCGATCCAGCGCCTGGTCGACCGGATCGCCGGCCGGTTCGTCGCGGTGGTGTCGTCGGCCGCGGTCCTGACCCTGATCGGCTGGTCGCTCGCCGGGCTCGCCGGCGCGCACGGCGCCTCGATCGCGGCCGGCGCCGAGCACGCGATGGCGCTGCTGATCGTGACCTGCCCGTGCGCGCTCGCGCTGGCGACCCCGCTCGCGGTCACCGTCGCGCTCGGCCGCGCGGCGCGCCGCGGCGTGCTGGTCAAGGGCGCCGATGCGCTCGAGCGGCTGGCCACGCCGGGCACGATGTTCGTCGACAAGACCGGCACGCTGACCGCGGGCCGGCTCGCGGTCGTGACCTGGCGCGGCGACGTCGACGCGGCCGCGCTCGCGGCGTCGGTCGAGGCCGGCAGCAACCACCCGGTCGCCCGCGCGCTGTGCGCCCATGCAGGACCGGCGGCCGCGGCGCAGGACATCCACGAGGAGCTCGGCCGCGGCGTCACCGCGACGGTGCGCGGCCATCCCGCGGGGATTCCCTCGGGCCAAGGAGGCGGGGGGCCCCTTCCCCCCGCTCGATCCATCGCCCTCGGTCACCGCATCGTGGTCGGCGCGCCGGCGTGGGTCCGCCAGCGCTGCAAGTCGCGCCCGGTGATCGAGGGCTGGATCGCCGAGCTCGCCGAGCGCGGCGAGACCCCGATCGTGGTCGGCTGCGACGGCGCGATGATCGCGGTCGCCGGGCTCGCCGATCCGATCCGCGACGACGCGCGCGCAGCGCTCGGCGAGCTGGCTCGCCTGGGCTGGGACGTCCAGCTGCTGTCCGGCGACGACGAGCGCGTGGTCCGCCGGGTCGGCGGCGCGCTCGGCGTGCCGTGGTCGCACTGCCACGGCCAGGTCTCGCCCGAGGACAAGGTCACCGCGGTGGTCCAGGCCGGCCGGCGCGGCCCGGTCGTGATGGTCGGCGACGGCGTCAACGATGCGGCGGCGATGGCGGCGGCCAGCGCCGGGATCGCGGTGTCCGGCGCGGCCGAGATCGCGATCGAGGTGGCCGACGTCTACCTGCGCTCGCCCTCGATCACCGCGATCGCCGCGACCGCCGGTGGGGCGCGGGACACGCTCGCCACGATCCGCCGCAACCTCAAGTTCTCGCTCGCGTACAACCTGGTCGCCGGCGCGCTCGCGGTGGCCGGCGTGATCCACCCCCTGATCGCGGCGGTCGTCATGCCGCTCAGCTCGCTGACGGTGCTTGCCAGCTCGCTGCGATCGCGGGCGTTCCGGGACTCGATCCCACGGGGGGCTCTGCCCCCCGCCCCGCCGGCGGAGCCGTCGGGGTCCCCACCCCCCGTCTCGCTTCGCTCGACCCGCGTGGAGAGCTCACCATGACCGTGCTGTACCTCATTGTCCCACTCGCCCTCTTGATCGCCGGAGTGGCGGTCGCAGCGTTTGCGTGGACCGTGCGCTCCGGGCAGCTCGACGACGTCGATACTCCGCCCCGCAGGATCCTGTTCGATGACGAACGCGCAACGACTGCGCGCTGCGCGGCCCCCGCCGCAGGCGATGCGCCGGAGCGTGAGCGACATGGGCATTTTCCTGGCACAGCTCGTGAGTAGACGGACGGTCATGCGCTCCATGCCATGGACCGTCCTGGCCGCTGCCGCCCTCGGGGTGCTCGCCGCGTGCTCGGACGTCCGACCGCGGCCCGACGCCGGCACCACCACGGTGACGGTGCACCCGGCCGGGATCCTGGACCCCCAGAGTGCCGATTTCCACGGCAAGGAGCTGCAGCGCCTCAACTGGGACTTCGTGGTCTGCGCCGGCTGCCATGGCAGCGATTTCACGGGAGGCGCCGCCAAGGTGTCCTGCCTGAGCTGCCATGCCGACGGTCCGACCGCGTGCACGACCTGCCACGGTGGCGGCCCGACGAGCAACGCCCACGTCATTCACCGCCAGGTCGCCAAGCTCGACTGCAGCGAGTGCCACATCGTCCCGGCGCACTGGAACGACGAGGGCCACATCCTGGTGGGTGGCGTCGCGAATCCGGATCCGGTCAAGGTCGTTTTCGGCGCCCGCGCGGGGGTCACCATCACCCCGGGTGATCGCAGCGGCCCACCCACCTACATGAACGGCACGTGCAGCAACGTGTACTGCCACGGCGCCGTGCTGCACGCCGCCGGCGGCACCGCGACCGCGCCCCGGTGGAACGATCCGACGCCAGCCGGCGCCTGCGATCGCTGCCACGGCGCCCCGCCGCCCAGCCATGCGCAGAGCAACTGCGCGACCTGCCACCCCGCCACCGCGCCGCACATCGACGGCGTCGTCCAGGTCGGCCGCGGCCCGGGCTGCTCGGGCTGCCACGGCGACGCGACGTCGCCGGCGCCGCCGATCGACCTGGCGGGCAACACGCAGATCACCGCGATCGGTGTCGGCGCCCACCGCGCCCACCTCACGGTCCCCACGGGCCTGCGCGGCCCGATCCCGTGCCAGACCTGCCACCTCGTCCCGACCAGCGTCGACGACCCCGGTCATATCGATTCGCTGCCGCCGGCCGAGGTCGATCCGACGCTGTCGTGGAACCGCACGACCCGGACCTGCGGCACGGCGAACTGCCACATGGCATCGCAGCCGGTGTGGACCGCCACGGGCGACGTGTTCTGCGGCAGCTGCCACGGCATCCCACCTGCGGGTGGCCTTCACAATCCCACGATGACGCTCGCGAGCTGCGTGAACTGCCACGCCGGGACCGTCGACGCGTTCGGACAGATCCTCCTCACGACTGGTCCGGGTGGGACGACCAGCAAGCACATGAACGGAGCGGTCGATGTTCAGTGACCCCTACACCTTCCCGTACACCGTGTTCGCGCTCGGCTGCGCCGGGCTCGCCGCGGCGCTGCTGCTCTGGTACCTGATCGCCCGGCCCAGGCTCGGCCGCTCCACGAAGATCGTGCTGCTGCTCGGGATCGGCGTGCTGTCGCTGGGCACCGCGGCCACCGGCAACGTCGCCGGGTTCAACGCGACCAAGACCCGGACGTTCTGCGGCGCGTGCCACGTGATGACGCCGTTCAACGAGGATGCGACCAGCGCGGGTTCGACGTCGCTCGCGGCGCGCCACTCGCGCAACGAGGAGTTCGGCAGCGAGGCCTGCTACATGTGCCACGCCGACTACGGCATGTTCGAGACCGTCGTCACCAAGATGGGTGGCATGCGGCACGTCTACGAGTACGGGGTCCACTTCCGCCAGCTCAGCCTCGACGAGGCGCTGCCCAGGATCCACATCCGCCGGCCGTTCCCCAACTCGACCTGCATGCGGTGCCACTCGACGGAGAACCCGGGCTGGCGCCGGGTCGGCGATCACAAGAGCCTGCTCGATCAGGTGCGCGCCGGCGAGGTCAGCTGCGCGAGCAACGGCTGCCACGGCCCCGCGCACCCGTTCGCCCAGGTCGCGCACATCAAGGCCGAGCAGGCGGAGCAGGCCCGGGCGATCCGGAGCATCGAGAACGGAGGCGCGAAATGAAGAAGCCACGCAAGCCGCTCGACGTGGTCGGCCTGACCAGCCGGTGGACCCGGGGCATCCTGGTATCCGCGGCGATCATGACGCTGATCGGACTGGCCCTCATGGTCTGGTCGATGGCCCAGCCGACGCCGATGCCGGTGATCCTGGCGATGTCGGTCGGTCAGGTGCTCGGCATCTTCTCGTTCCTGCTGTTCGGGATCGTGGTCCTGGTCGATCAGCTCCGCAAGCAGCGCTCGGCCGGCGCGCACGGCACCGTGACGTCCAACGGCATCCCCGAGGCCGCGCCCGGCGAGCTGCCGGCGCACGCGGCCCGGTCCGCCGATCCGTCGCGCGAGGCGTCGCCGTGAAGCTCCTGCCCGTGCTCGCCATGGCGCTCGCGGAGGTCGCGGCGCTCGCCCTCGGCGCCGCGGCCGACCCGCTGCGGCTGCGCGCCGACGCGCTCGCGAGCACCGCGTCGCCCGCCGGCCTGCTGGTGCTCGACGCCAGCGGGGCCGCGCAGCCCGGGCTGTCCGCCCAGGCGGTGGTGTGGGTCGCCGGCAACACCTCGCCGGACGCCATGCACAACGGCGACTCGCACGGCGACGTGCTGGTGGTCGCGGTCGACGCCCGCACCGCCGACGGCTTCGCCGCGGCCCGGCTCGGCCGGTTCGTCTCGACGCTCGGCGCGCTCCGCCCCGAGCACGTCGAC
Organism: Kofleriaceae bacterium; assembly: GCA_041495365.1. Taxonomy (GTDB): domain Bacteria; phylum Myxococcota_A; class Polyangia; order Haliangiales; family Haliangiaceae; genus JABFXX01. The sequence continues at coordinate 32,611 of JBGQCL010000007.1, forward strand.
GGTGGCTCGGTCCGGCTCCGGCTGCCGTACCGGGTCGACGTCGAGGCGGTCGGCGGCGTGCCGGTGCTCCCCGGGCTGATGACCAGCCGCAGCTGGGACTGGCTCGCCGGCGGCCGGATCGCGCGCCGGTTCGGCGACTGGGGCTCGGCCGGCGTCGCCTACGAGCAGGTCCGCAACGACGGCCGGCTGGTCACCGAGGAGGTCGCCGCCGACGTCGGCGCCTCGCTCGGTCGCCACGACGACGTCGCGGCGCGCGCCGCCTACGACGTCGCCAATCCCGGGCTCGCCGAGGTCTCGCTGTCCGCCAGCCACCGCACCGAGCACCTGCGCGCCGAGGTCTACGCCGCCCACCTGTCGGCCTCGCACCTCGTGCCCGCGACCTCGCTGTTCTCGGTGATCGGCGACGTGCCGTCGCAGCGCGCCGGCGCCGTGCTGACCTGGGCCGCCGCGCCGCGGCTCGACCTGACCGCGGACGCCGGGGCGCGCCGGGTCGACACCGATTACGCCCCCGAGCTGACCGCGCGCGCGCGGCTCAAGCTCGACGACCGCGGCGCCAGCGCGCTGTCCGCCGAGCTGCGGCGCAGCGGGGTCGGCAACGAGGCGTGGACCGGCGCGCGGGGCGCGGCGCGGATCGCGCTCGGCCATGCGCTGTGGGCGTCGACCGAGCTCGAGCTGGTCCGCCCCGACGACCCGCGCGGCCGGGGCTCGCTGTGGCCGTGGGCGCTCGCCGCGCTCAACTGGGATCGCGGCGACTGGCAGGCGGCGGCCGCGATCGAGGCCAGCGCGTCGCCCGAGTATCGCAGCCGCGTCGACGCGCTGTTCCAGCTCAGCCGGCGCTGGGGGAAGCCATGACGGTTCGCAACCTCGCCATCGGCCTGGTGCTGTGCGCGGTCGCCGCGTGCGCCGGGGTGCTCGGCCTGTCCCGCTCCGGGACGCGCTCGTTCCCGCACCGCAGCCACGTGATCAGCGGCGTGTCGTGCACGCGGTGCCACACCGGGCTCGATGCCAGCTCGGCCGAGCTCCACCTGCCCGACGACGCCAGCTGCACGGCAGCGGGCTGCCACGCCAGGCCGCACGACACCAGGCCGTGCCTGACCTGCCACGTCTCGCCCACCGCGATCGCACAGCTCGCCGAGGCCCGCGACCACCTCAAGTTCGATCACCGCCGCCACATCGACGGCACCAAGGGCAACTGCATGCGCTGCCACACCGGCGTCGCCGACGGTGACGACCACATGCGGCCGGCGATGGCGACCTGCTTCGCGTGCCACGCCAGCGACGCCCAGCGCGATGCCCGCAAGTGCGACGCCTGCCACAAGAACCTCGCCGACGAGGGCACGCTGCCGCAATCCCACCTCGCGCACGACGGCGACTGGATGCGCGAGCACGGCACGCGCGCGGCGTCGTCGGGCGATGTCTGCCAGAGCTGCCACAAGGCGTCGTACTGCGCGGAGTGCCATGGCAAGACCACGGCGGGCCTGCCGGCGACCCAGCGGTTCGCCGATCCGTTCGCCGCGAGCGTCCACCGCGCCGGGTTCGAGGCGCGCCACAGCCTCGAGGCCCGGTCGTCGCCGGGCAGCTGCACCACGTGCCACAGCCCGGAGCGCTGCGTCGCCTGCCACACCACGCGCGGCGTCGCCGGGGGAACGACCGGCAGCCCGCACCCGCCGGGCTGGGTCGGGGTGACCGCCGGCCTCAACCTGCACAGCCGCGAAGCCCGCCGCGATCCGGCGGCGTGCGCCAGCTGCCACGGCGACGCCGGCGAGACCCTGTGCGTGCAGTGCCACGCGGTCGGCGGCGTCGGCGGTAACCCGCACCCGCCCGGCTGGTCGAGCCGGCAGCCGATGTCGGCGCTGCCGTGCCGGATGTGTCACCCCGTGGGGTCGCGATGAAGCGCATCACCATTCCCCGGGTCGATCCCACGGGGGGCTTTGCCGCCCGCCCCGCCGGCAAAGCCGGCAGGGTCCCCACCCCCCATCTCGCTGCGCTCGATCCCACGGGGGGCTTTGCCGCCCGCCCCGCCGGCAAAGCCGGCAGGGTCCCCACCCCCCATCTCGCTTCGCTCGCTGCGTGCGCACTCGCGCTGGCCGGCGTCTCGCTCGCCGCCGGCCTGGTCGCGTGCTCCGGCGCCGAGCGCCATCCCACGCCGCAGAAGGTCCCGCTGACCTGGCGCGAGGTGCGCGACAGCGCCGGCCACACCGCGCACGTCGTCAAGCGCGGCGTGCCGTGCCGCGACTGCCACGGCGACGACGGCTTCCAGCCGCCGCCGCTCGAGGTGTGCAGCAAGTGCCACGCCGCGGTCCGCGCGCCGCTCCACCCGGCCGATCCGCTGAACAAGGTCCGGACGCCCGGGTGCCAGGACTGCCACGGCTTCGGCGCCAAGCTCGACGTGACCCCGACCCACTGCATGCGCTGCCACACCGAGCCGCAGGGCCGCCATGCTGCGGTCGGCGCGCACAGCAAGCAGAGCTGCCTCGACTGCCACCGCGCCCACGGCGCGCCGACCCTCGACGTCAAGCCGTGCCAGAGCTGCCACGCCAGCGAGGCCAACCACCACGCCGGCGCGCGCAGCTGCCTGGACTGCCACCAGATGCACGAGGCCGACGCGGTCGCCGACCAGGGCTGCGCGACCTGCCATGCCCGGCAGAAGGGCAAGATCAAGGTCGACGACCACGCGATCACCGCCGGCCACGCCACGTGCACCGGCTGCCACGCGCCGCACCAGTTCGACAAGGCCCAGACCGTTGCGTGCGCTGCCTGCCACACCAAGCAGCACACGCTCGCCCCGGCCAAGCACGCGGGCTGCACCACCTGCCACGCCCCGCACAAGGGCTCCGAGCCCAAGCCGTGCACCAGCTGCCACGCCAGGTCGGTCAGTCATCCGCCGGATGGCAAGCGCGGCCCCACCGCGGCGTGCGACGGCTGCCACCCGCCGCACACGCTCGCCGCGGGCCAGATCGCGGTCGCGTGCGCGACGTGCCACGACAAGCCGCACCACGCGACCGCGCAGTGCCTCGACTGCCACGCGCCGCACGCCGCCAAGCCCAAGCTCGACCCGGCGCTGTGCGCCAGGTGCCACGCCCGCGAGTCCGGCTCGTCGGCGGGCAGCGGCCACGCGGCGTGCACGCAGTGCCACGCCAGCGCGGCGCACGAGCCGGGCAAGCCACCGCCGGCGTGCGCGAGCTGCCACGCGCCCAAGGCCAGGCAGCTGCGCAAGGGCCACGACACCTGCGCGAGCTGCCACACCGCGGGACCGCACCAGCCGAAGACCCCGCCGGCGGCGTGCGCGACGTGCCACGCCGCCGAGGCCAAGACCGCCCCGACCGGCCACGCCCGGTGCGCGAGCTGCCACGAGCCCCACAGCGGCGTGCGCCGCCCCGACAAGACCTGCCAGAGCTGTCACGCCGACAAGGCGGGCCAGGGCCACGGCAAGCGGGTCGACTGCGCGACCTGCCACCGCCCGCACGGCCCGGGTGGAACGCCCACGCCCCCGGCGTGCACCTCGTGCCACGCCGCCGAGCAGCGGACCGGCCTGCACCGGGTCGCCCAGCACGGCACCTGCAACGACTGCCACGGCGCGCACGAGCCGCACCCCGCCGACGATCGCGCGACCTGCCTGCGCTGCCACACGGCGCAGGTCAAGCACGAGCCCAAGGCGGCGACCTGTGGTTCCTGCCACCCGTTCAGCAGCGGTCCGCACGCCACCACCGCGCCGGCGAGCCGCGGCAAGTGAAGGGCTCTCGGAGCTTTCCGCAGTGCATGCACTGATCCCGGCGCCGCCGCGCACCGGATGCGCGAGATCCACGGCGGGTCGACCTAACTCGGTGCAAACCGCGCACGATGCTCGGCCCGACGTTTGCGAAAGACGGATGTCATGAACGCCACCGAAGCCCGTACCACGCTCCTGGCGCAGCACGAGCAGCTCCGCCTCCTCCTGGAGACCTGCACCCGGCTGGCACGCCTGCAATGCGACGGCGAGCCCGTGACCGCCGAGCTCGACCAGGCGCTCGCCGAGCTACGCGACGAGTTCGCCGACCACAACCGGAGGGAGACCGCGCTGATCGGCGAGCTGCTCCAGGGTCCCGCCGCCTGGAGCATCCAGATGGTCGATCGCATGCTGGGGAGCACGTCGCGGAGCACGCCGCGTTCTGGGCGCTCCTGTCCGGCACGCGCGAGCAGGTCGCCGAGCGGATCGGCGAGCTCGCCGAGGAGCTCGACGCGCACATGTTCGCCGAGGAGCGGACGTTCCTCAGCCCGATGGCGCTGCGCGAGGACGTGATCCGCCGCCGGACCCGCGACCTGGTGACCGAGTGACCCAACGTCGGCGCGATGATCGCCGCGGTACCGCCCTACCGACCCGTCCAACCTGCCGGCCGGCACCCAGCCCTGCCAACCCGTACCCCCTGCCGGCCCCCGGCGACCATCGCGCTTCGTTCGATGGAATCTGGGACGCCCAGAGGCCCATCCGTTGCAACACCGAGACGGCCTGGCCCAGGATCTTGCCGTCGAACGCCGCCAGCGCGGCCGGATCCCACGCGGCGCAGCCGCACGCGAGGTAGAGATCCGGGCAGTGCATCCGCGACAGGCAGCTGTCGAGGTCGCCCTCCCCGGGTAGGTCCTCGGCCAGGTGGCGCACGAAGGCGTGGTCCGGAACGCCGAGGCCCGGCCACGCGGCGCGACAGGCGTCGAGGATCTCGTGCAGGCGCCGCTCGAGGTCCGGCGACGCGAGCCGGGCTCCCGGGTGGTTCGCTGATTCCTCGAACACCGCTGCGAGACCCACGGGAATAGGATAGCGCGTGGTGGAGTGCCTGTCGGAGAACACGATCCTGGAGCTGGTCGCCGGTGCGCTGTCCGGCGAGGAGCGCGCGCGTGCCCATCTCCACATCGAGGCCTGCGAGGCGTGCCGTACGCTCGTGCTCGAGCTCGCTCGCGACGACGACATCGACGCGCATGTCACGGTGCCGGCGACCGCCGCGGCCGAGCCGGCCGCCCGCGTCCTGGCCGATCGATTCGAGCTCGTTCGCGCGCTGGGCCGCGGCGGCATGGGCACGGTCCACGAGGCGCTCGACCGCGAGCGCGGCACGCGCGTGGCGTTCAAGATGCTGCAGCATGTCAGCGCCGACGGCCTGCTCCGGTTCAAGACCGAGTTTCGCGCCCTGCAGGACGTGCATCACCCCAACCTCGTCGCGCTCGGCGAGCTGATCGAGGAGCGCGGCGAGTGGTGGCTCACGATGGAGCTGGTCGAGGGCGTCGGCTTCGTCCGCCACGTGCGGCCGGGCGGGGTGCTCGACGAGCGCCGGCTGCGCGCCGCGCTGCCCCAGCTCGCGGCCGGGCTGTCCGCGCTGCACGCCCATGGGCTGGTCCATCGCGACGTCAAGCCCCACAATGTCCTGGTCACGTCCACGGACCGGGTCGTGCTGCTCGACTTCGGCCTGGTCGCCGGCGTGGCCCAGAGCGAGAGCAACGTGGTCGGCACCCCGGCGTACATGGCTCCCGAGCAGGGCCTGCTGGAGGAGATCGGACCGGCCGCGGACTGGTACGGGGTCGGTGCGCTGCTGTACGAGGCGCTCACCGGGGTCCCGCCGTTCACCGGCTCGCCGCTGGTGGTGATGATCGCCAAGCAGCACGAGCTGCCGCGCCGCCCCGGCGAGCTGGCCCCTGTGCCCGGCGATCTCGACGCGCTGTGCATGCAGCTGCTCGCCATCGAGCCGGCTGCGCGGCTGGCCGCCGCGGCGGCGCTCGCCGAGCTCGATCCGGGTGCTCCGCGCTCCCCGCCGGCCGCGGCGGCGCCGGCGTTCGTCGGCCGCCACCGCGAGCTGGCCGACCTCGCCGGCGCATTCGCCCGGACCCGCAAGGGCGCCGAGGCGATCGTGCTGATCGAGGGCGAGTCCGGCATCGGCAAGACCGCGCTGGTCAGCCAGTTCCTCGCGGACTTGCACCGGCGAGAGCCTGCGGTCCGGGTGCTCGCCGGGCGTTGCTACGAGCGCGAGACGGTGCCCTACAAGGGGGTCGACGGCGTGATCGATGCGCTCGCACGCCTCCTGCGCAAGCTCCCCGAGACCGAGGTCGCGGCGGTGCTGCCGCGGCGCGCCGGGCTGCTGCTCCACGCGTTTCCCGTGCTGGGCAAGGTCGCCGAGCTGCGCGCGCTGCCGGCGGACGACGTGGTCGATCGCATGGAGCTGCGGTTTCGCGCCTTCACCGCGCTCCGCGAGCTGCTCGGCCGGTTCGCCGAGCGCGGCCCGGTGGTGGTGTGGATCGACGATCTGCAGTGGGCAGACTCCGACAGCCTGGAGCTGCTGGCGTGGATCATGGCCCGGCCGGAGGCGCCGCCGCTGCTGCTGCTGCTGACCAGCTGGCCGCCCCGCGACCCGGCGGAGGGCACGGCCGCCGCCGCCGCGCTGGCGGGGCTCCGCGATCTGCCGGGGCTGCAGCTCGTGAGGCTGCAGCCGCTGCCGCGTGACGAGGCGGTGGCGCTGGCCGCGCAGCTGCTGGCAGAACACCCGGCCGGTGCAGCGGCGAGCGCGGTGCAGGTGGCCGACGAGGCCGCCGGGCATCCGCTGTTCATCGATGCCCTGGTGCAGCATGCCGTGGCGCGATCGGCGACGCCGCCTTCGCTGCATCTCGCCGACGCGCTGTGGGGCCGGATCGCGGCGCTCGATCCGCAGGCGCGCGAGCTGCTCGCGCTGATCGCGGTCGCAGGCTGGCCGCTGCCGCGCGACGTCCTCACCGCGGCGGCCGTGCTGCCCGCGGCCGACATCGACCTGGCGCTCGTCCAGCTCGACCATGCTCACCTGGTGCGCGCGGCGGATCGGACGGGCAAGCGCGTCGAGCCGTATCACGATCGGATCCGCGAGACGGTGCTCGAGCAGCTCGACCCCGAGCAGCGCAAGGCGTGTCATCGCGCGCTGGCCCAGGCACTGGTTGCTGCGGTCGCGGTCCACCAGGCAGCGTCCGCTCCGGACGGCCCGGAGGCGCTGGAGGCGTCTCCCGGTTCCAGCTCGAGCCACGTGACGTGGGGCCCCGAGCTCGTCGCCGTGCACCTGCACGCCGCCGGGGACCTCGATCAGGCAGCGCAGTACGTGGTGCGCGCGGCGGATCAGGCCGCCGCGGCCCTGGCGTTCGATCGCGCCGCGCGGCTGTACCGCCACGCGCTCGCGATCGCCGAGCAGTCCGGCGCGTCCCCGGGGCTGCTCGGCGACACGCGCGACGTGCTCGCGCGCCTGGCTCAGGCCCTGGCGAATGCGTGCCGCGGCGCCGAGGCCGCGACCGTCTACTTCGAGCTTGCGCGCAAGGCCGAGGCTGCCGGCGAGGAGCATCTGGAGCTCCGGCTCCGCGGGGCCGGGCAGCTCCTGATCAGCGGCCATCGCGATCAGGGACGGAGGGCGCTCACCGGGGTGCTCGCCGAGCTCGACCTGAGCCCCGCTGCGACCCGGATCGGTGCGCTGTGGCGCCTGCTGCGGCGCCGCGCGTGGCTGCGCCTCCGCGGCCTCGGGTCGTTCGCGCCGGACCAGACCGCCCGGCGGCGCCCGCTGTCTGCGCGAGATCGCCTGCGCCTGGAGGCGTGCCGCATCGCGTGGAAGACCGCCGAGTTTCCGCCCGAGTACTTCACGCGCTACCAGACCCTCGCGCGAGCCACCGGCGATCCGCGGCTGATCGGTCTGGCGTTGCACGTGGAGATCAGCATCGCGGCCATGGCCAGCGGGGCGGCGGCGAGGCGAACGGGGTGGCTGGTCGACCAGCTGGCGGCGGCCGCCGTCCAGAGCGGAGATCCGTACGTCGCCAGCTACGAGCAGACGAGTCGCTCGTTGATCCAGCTCGAGCTCGGAGACTGGGCACGCGGCCGCGAGCACGGTGCCCGCGCCATGCAGCTGCTCCGCGAGCGCTGCCTCGGCGCGTCCTACGAGACGACGATCGCCGCGGTGTACTGGCTGAGGTGCATGTTCTACATGGGAGATCTTCGCACCTACCAGCGCGAGCTGCTCACCCTGCTGCACGAGGCCGAGGAGCGCGGCGACCACTTCTCGTTGCTCAACCTGCTCACTCCGATGGGCATCGCCTGGCTCGCGGACGATCAGTCCGAGACGGCCCGGCAGCAGGTCGAGCGCGGGGTCGCGCTGTGGACCTCGTTCACGGAAGACATCCGTCTCACCAGTGGTCAGCTGATGCTCGCGATGATCGATCTGTACGACGGTACCGGGCCGGCCGCCTATCGGCGGATCGAGCAGGACTGGCAGCGCAGGACGGCGTCCCCGCTGGCGCGGCTTGCGTTCGTGCGCGCTGGACTGCTCCACCCCCACGGGCTGGCCGCCTTGACGGCCTGTCGGTCGGGCACGCTCGATCGCCGGCTGGTCCGGGTCGCGGCGCGCGACGCTCGCGACCTGCGCGCGATGGGCATGCCGTGGACCTCCGCCCTCGCCCGGACGCTCGACGCCGGCGTCGCGCTGGTCACCGGCGCACCGCACGCACGCGAGCAGCTCGAGCGTGCGCATGCCGAGCTCGCGACCGCGGGCATGGCCGTCCATGCTGCGGTGGCCCGGCGCCGGCTCGGCGAGCTCACCGGCGGAGACGACGGCGCGCGCATGATCGGCGAGGTCGACGCGTTGCTCGCCGCCCAGGGCGTCCGCGCGCCACAGCGGTTCGCGCGGCTCTACATGCCCGAGGTGACGTAGCGGTTCGCATCCGCGCGAAATCCGGCAGGCGGCTAGCGCTAGTACAGCGGCCACTCCGGCGGCCGCCTCTCGAGCCTGGGATCGTCGTAGGTGTAGCGATGGGGCGGCACGTACGTGCGATGCGGCGCGACCTCGACGATGTGGCTCAGCTCGACGTGATCGTAGGTCTTGAGCCGGGCGACCTCGACGGTGCACCGGGCCTCGCGCACCACCTTCTCGGAGACCGAGCCCAGCACCATGCGCTCGATCCCGGTCAGGCCCTTGCTGCCGACGATGATCAGGTCGGCGCCGATGTCGCGCGCCAGGTCGAGCAGCTCGTCGGCCGGCTTGCCGATCCGGACGTGGACGTAGAACTGGATCCGGTCTCCGAGGTCCGCGGCGCGCAGCTCCTGGTCGATCACGTCGATCACCGCCTGCTGCGCACGCTCGGTGTAGGCGAAGTCGACCCGCCCGTGGTGCTCGTGGCCGGGCAGCTGCGCGTGGCGGTCGACGATGCACGCGACGTGGAGCACGTGGAACGGGGCCCGGGCGGCCAGCGCGATCGCGCGCGACAGGGCGGCGGTGCCCGACGGGCTGAAGTCGTAACCGACGACGACCTGTGCGTGGGGGTTGCTCATGTGCTGACTCCACGCAACCGACATGCCAGCGATCTGCCCACCGGAACGCGCAACCACCGCGGCCGGCACGGTCGCGCGGCTGGACACCGGCTTGCAACACCGGTCGTGGTCATGCTGCCCCACGTCGAGAGCTCGACCCCGCCACCGAGCGGCCGCATCCTGGACCAGCATCACCGTGAGATCGAGGAGGCTTGCCTCGCGCTGCTCGGCGCCTGCTGCGCCGGCGATCCCAGCGATCTCGCCCGGCGCTGGGGGGAGATCGAGCACCAGCTGTACGACCACATGATGGCCGAGGAGCACTTCCTGTTTCCGGCCTACCAGCGCCACTCGCCCGAGAACGCGCAGGATCTGCGCGCCCAGCACGCCCGGCTGCGTGAGCTGGCGCTGGAGATCGGCATCGCGGCTCAGCTCCACACCGTTCACGGCGAGCAGATCCAGGCGTTCGTCGCCGCGCTGCGGGAGCACGGCGAGCGCGAGGAGGCGTCGCTCTACCGCTGGGCCGACCGCCACATGGCCGACCACGAGCGCCACCGGATGCACGCGCACCTGGCGGCCGGCTAGCCGGCAGCGCCGGGCTTGGTCCGGCAGCACGCCGGGACCTCGGCGCGGATCACGTCGAGCGCGCGGTGCAGCTTGGACACGAAGTCGTCGTCGCTGTCGATCACGAACCGCCGCGGGTGGGCCGACCACGCGGCGTCGATCCGCGCGTCGAGCTGCGCGGCCTCGGCGGCGCTCTCGATCCGGAACGGGCTCGCCGCGTAGCCGTGATCGACGGGCGGCGTGCGCATGTGGACCACGGTGGCGTAGCGGTCGAGCTCGCGCTGCCGGGTCGACATGATGTCCTCGAAGTACTCGCTCTCCGAGCCGGGCCAGTAGGCGAGGCCGTCGAGCGTGCCGCGATCGCAGACGATCAGCGCGGCCGCGCCCTCCTCGATCGTCATGCGCTGCATCTCGACCTGGACCCGCACGATCGCGCGCTGCGCCGCCTTGCGGCCGGCGATCGTCGGGTGGCGCGGGAACTGGCCGCGCCACAGGATGCTCGCCGCCTCGGGCAGCACCACGACGTGCCCGCACAGGTCGCGCTGGGCGACCTCGAGCAGCGCGGTCTTGCCGGCGCCCGGCCCGCCGGTGACGACGACCAGCCGCGGCGTGTGGCTCAGGCGGCAGGTGCAGGCCGACGGCATGCGTCAGCGACCCCCGGCCGAGATCACCACGCGCGGTGGCGTGCCCTCGGCGAACCGCGCGCAGTCGGCGCACTCGGCGGCCTCGGGCAACAGCCGCAGCCGCGCGGGCTCGATCGGCTGGTTGCACGCCGCGCAGAACCCGTAGGTGCCGGCGTCGAGCCGGCGCAGCGCGGCGACGACGCCGTCGAGCGCGCGCGCGTCGGCGTCGCACATCTCCGACAGCACGCGGGCGTCCCACTGCTCGGACGCGATGTCGATCGGGTCGCTCTCCGGCGTCGCGAGCTCCTCGTCGGCGCGCTCGCCGGCGTCGCGGTAGCGCGCCAGCAGCTGGGCGCGGCGGGCACGGAGTCGGTCGCGGGGATCGGTGGTTGATGTGGTCATCACGGCTCCGTCGTGCATCGGATGTTCCATGACGGAGGGCCATGTACCCCCCCGAGACCTCGCCGCTACCCGGGGCCGGCCCGCAAGGGTTGCGGCCGGGGAACGTCCGCGTGCAGCGCCTGCGTCCGCGATCCGCGCAGCACACGCAGATCGCGCCGGGTGCCGGGGTGGGGTTGCGGCACGCCCCGTGCTCCGGGAATCCGTCATGCGTCTGTTCGCCCTTGCCACCCTGTTGATCGGCTGCGCGACCGCACCCCGCCCCGAGCCCAAGGGCGGGCCGCGCGGCCTGCGGGCCAGCGAACACCTCGATGCCGCCGCCCAGCACGACGCGATGGCCCGCGAGCGCGAGTCCTGGCCGGACACCCGCCCGGGCGGGCCCGGCGACCTGCGGCCGGTCCCGATGCCGTGGTACCGCTCGTGGGACACCGCCGGCGAGCACGACCGGAGCGCCGCGATCCACCGCGCCCAGGCCGCCGAGATCCACGCGCAGTACGACGAGGCGTGCCGCGACCTGCCGGCGAGCGACGCCCAGAGCTCGCCGCTGCAGGTCTACGGCGTCGGCGGCTGGAACACCACCACCGGCGTGATCGTCTACCTGTCGCCGGAGGCCGGTCCGCCCGACCGGCTGCTTGCGCGGATGAAGTGTCACCGCGCCGCGATGCTGCTGGCGCCATCGAACATGGAGGATTGTCCGCTCGACCTCCCCGACATCGCGATCGACGCTCGCGGGGATGAGGGCGGCATCACGGTGTCGATCGTCGTACGCAACTCCGACCTCGTGCCCGAGCTGCAGCGCCGCGCGGCCCATGACCTCGAGGCGGCCGCTCAGCTACGCTCCAGGCACCCCCAGGAATAGCGACCCACATGGCCCCTTACAGCTCCGAGGCCATCCTGCGGGATGGCGCCTCTGTCACGATCCGTGCGCTCACCGCGGCCGACCGCGACCACGTCATCTCGGTGTTCCACCGGATGAGCCCGATCTCGGTGCGGCATCGGTTCTTCACCACCAAGCGCGAGCTGTCGCCGGCCGACCTCGCGTTCCTCGACAATCTCGGCGACGGCCCGGACGTCGCGCTCGCCGCGATCGTCCGCACCCCGGCCGGCGAGCGCGCGCTCGGCATCGGCCGCTACGTCGTGCTCCCCGACGGCCGGTCCGCCGAGGTCGCGTTCGAGGTCGGCGACGCCGATCAGGGCCGCGGCATCGGCACGCTGCTGCTCGAACACCTCGCGGTCAATGCCCGCCGGCGCGATATCGCGATGTTCATCGCCGAGGTCGAGGGCGACAACCGCCAGATGCTGGAGATGTTCACGGCCAGCGGGTTCGCGGTCCGCGAGAGCCTCGACGAGCGCACGTTCCATGTCGAGTTCCCGACCGAGGACACCGAGCGGTTCGTCGCCACCGCCGCGGCGCGCGAGCGCCAGGCCGCGGCGAGGAGCCTGCGCGCCGTGCTCGCCCCGCGCTCGGTCGCCGTGATCGGCGCGTCGCGCAGCGCCCCGCACTCGATCGGCCGCGCGATCCTCGACAACCTGATCCGCGACGGCTTCACCGGCGCGATCTACCCGATCCACCCGACCGCGACCGAGCTGTCGGGCCGGCCGTGCTTCCCGACGGTGTCGGCGGTCGGCGCGCCGGTCGACCTCGCCGTGATCGCGACCCCGGCGCACACCGTCGAGGCCGTGATCTCCGACTGCGCGGCGGCCGGCGTGCGCGGCGTGGTCGTGATCAGCGCCGGGTTCGCCGAGGTCGGCGGCCGCGACGCCGAGCAGCGGCTGCGCGAGCTCGTGCGCGGCGCCGGCATGCGCCTGGTCGGCCCCAACTGCATGGGCGTGATGTCGACCGATCCGGCGGTCCGGCTCGACGCCACGTTCAGCCCGATCTTCCCGCCCGCCGGCAACGTCTCGATGCTCAGCCAGAGCGGCGCGCTCGGCCTGGCGATGCTCGACTACGCCAAGGAGCTCCACCTCGGCATCGCCGACTTCGTCTCGATCGGCAACAAGGCCGACGTCTCGGTCAACGACCTGCTCGCGTACTGGCACTCGTCGCCGCGCACCAAGGTGATCGCGCTGTACCTCGAGAGCTTCGGCAACCCGCGCATGTTCGCGCGCCTGGCGCCCGAGGTCGCGCGCGACCGGCCGATCGTCGCGGTCAAGTCCGGGCGGTCCGCCGCCGGCACCCGCGCCGCGTCGAGCCACTCCGCCGCGCTGGCCAGCCTCGACGTCGGGATCGACGCGCTGTTCGCGCAGACCGGCGTGATCCGCACGACCACGCTCGAGGAGATGTTCGACGTCGTCGCCCTGCTGTCGAGCCAGCCCGTGCCGGCCGGCCCGCGGATCGGCGTGGTCACCAACGCCGGCGGCCCGGGCATCCTGCTCGCCGACGCCTGCGAGGCCCACGGCCTCACCCTGTCACCGCTGACCGAGGCCACCGCGGCCGCCCTGCGCGGCTTCCTGCCGCACGAGGCCAGCGTCGCCAACCCGGTCGACATGATCGCCTCGGCGCCGCCCGAGCACTACGAGCGCGCGATCGAGCTGGTCGGCAACGACCCCAACGTCGACGCGGTGGTCGCGATCTACGTCCCGCCGCTGGTCACCCAGCCCGAGGCGGTCGCGGCCGCGATCGCGCGCGGGGCCGGCACGCTCCCCGCCGGCAAGCCGATCGCCACCGTGTTCCTGTCGTCCAAGGGCACGCCGGAGGTCCTGTCCGCGGGCCCACGCGGCGCGATCCCGTCGTACAGCTTCCCCGAGAACGCGGCCCTCGCCCTCGGCAGCGCGGCCCGCTACGGCGCATGGCGGCAGCGGCCGCGCGGTAGCCAGCTCCGCCTCGAGCCCGAGCGCGAGCAGGCGATCCGCACCTGCATCCGGGCGTGGACCGCCGGGACCGCCGGCCCGGCCGCGCGCTGGCTGTCGTTCTCCGAGATCTCCCAGCTGCTCACCCTCGCCGGCATCCCGGTCGTCGACCACCGCGTCGCCGGCGACCCCGAGGCCGCGGTCACCGCCGCGCGCGAGCTCGGCTTCCCGGTCGCGCTCAAGGCCAGCGTCCCCAGGCTCGTCCACAAGACCGACGTCGGCGGCGTCGCGCTCCAGCTCGCGACCGCCGCCGCCGTCACCGCCGCGGCGCTCGCGATGCGGACCCGGTTCCCCACCCTGGAGGGCTACGTCGTCCAGCGCCAGGTCCGCCCCGGCGTCGAGACCCTGGTCGGCATGACCAAGGACGACTCGCTCGGCCCGCTGCTGATCGCCGGCATCGGCGGCGTCGCCGTCGAGCTCTACAAGGACGTCGCGTTCCGCGTCACCCCGGTCAGCGATCGCGACGCCGCCGACATGCTCGACCACCTGCGCGGCCGCCAGCTGTTCGACGGGTTCCGCGGCGCCCCGGCCGCCGATCGTCCCGCGCTGATCGACGTGCTCCAGCGGATCTCCGCGCTGATCGAGATCGTCCCCGAGATGGTCGAGCTCGACCTCAACCCGGTCATCTGCCACGCCCCGGGCGAAGGCTGCGTCGCCGTCGACGGCCGGATCCGCCTCGCGCTGGGCTGATCCGCGCTACCAGGGTACGCCGGCCCGGCGCAGCAGTTCTGCATACCAGGGCGAGAGCGGGTCTTTCCGGGGTGGTGCAAAGTTGCCGCGCCATCGCAGGTCGGTGACGAGGGCAAGCAGCTCGTGCTCCGGCGTGGCCAGCAGCCGCATCGCTTCGTGCAGTACGCCGAGTGTGGAGAGCAGCGCGATCCCAGGGTACTGCTCGCGAGCGATGCGCCGCTCCTTGCCGTCATCGCTCAGCAGTGGCACTCCGAGCACGCCCGCGAGCGCGACGCACGACGCATCCTCATCGCGTAGCTGTGCGGCGCATGCGACGAACGCCGCGATCAGCGGCTCGGTTTCGAGCGACCAGATCTGCAGCCGCCCGGCGGCGCGCAACCGCTCCGTCGATGCCGGCTGCTTCGAGCGCACGCCATCGACGTCGGGTGGTGTGTGGAGGAACAGCGCCTCGCCGTGGGCCTGTTCGCTGATGATCAGCTCGACGTCGCAGGCGCGCAGGACATCCAGCTCGCGGCCGGTCGCCAGCAAGTTGAGCACGCAGCACGCATCGACCACGACGGCCCGCGGCATCGCCGGTCACGCCGTTCGCAGATCGCCCATCGCCAGGTCCGCGGGCAGCTGCGCGCCGTCGTCCAGGTCGATTCGCTGATGCTCGTGATGGATCCGCCGCGCATCGGCGATATCGGTCTCGAGGTACGCGGCGAGCTCGCCCTCACTCAGCAGCTCCTGATCGTAGGCGGCGACCGCGAGCTCCACGTAGCGCTCGGGCAGCTTGCGCGGCACCGCGGTCGGCCGGGCTCTTGCCTCGTGGTACGCGACGTGGCCGGGACTGATCCGGTGCTTGATCAGATTTTGGTAGGCGCCCTGCGGGAGCAGCCGCAGCTCCTCGAGCCGCAGCGTCATCGCGCGGAACGACACCTCGAACAAGCGCGCGAGCGCGAACAGGTCGACGAGCGTGAACCGGCCGGCCCGGCACTTGTCGGCAAACCGCTTCTGCACTCCCGCGGCGGGCAGCAGGAACTCGGTCGCGAAGCGCTCCGGGAAGATCTCGTCCGCGCGCTTCATCGACGCATTCTCATCGAGGACGTCCCCTGCTTCGGGATCGCGCAGCAGGTGTCCGAGCTCGTGCGCGAGCGACCAGCGTATCCGCTCGGGCGCATGGGCGGCGTTGAGCGCCACGCAGGCGCCAACGTCATCGATCCACACCAGGATCGCGGCGATGTTCGACGGCAGCCGGTCGAGCCGAAAGATCCGCAGCCCGGCGTTGACCTCCAGCCGGTCATCGAGGTGGATCGCCGGCTCGTCGCCGAGGCCGAGCATGCCGCGGACCGTGCGAGCGGCGTCCTCTGCCACCAGGCGATCATCGAGCCCCGCCGCGCTGGCCTCGGCTCGGTACGTTCGCAGCGCGTCGAGACGTGCAGGCACCCGGCGCAGGCCGTGCAACCCTTCGAGCTCCGTGTACCGCGCGCCCAGCGCTCGCAGTCGCTCGACGGGTTCGGTGACGGTGCCGTCGCTGCGAAACCGCGGAGAGATCACTGCCCGCACGAACGTCTCTCGCAGCAGATCATGGATCGACGTGGCGAGGATCTCGCCGAGCCGCATCAGCTCCGCGTCGCTCGGCCTGCGCTCTCCCTTCTCGATCGCCACCAGCGTGGTCCGCGCGACGCCGAGCCGCTCTGCGACCTCGGCCTGGGTGAGCCGTGCGCGCTTGCGGGCATCGGCGAGCCGCTCACCTAGCTGCTGAGAGGAGATCACGACCAAGTAAGGCTACAGGACATACGGACAATGTCAATAATCTGGTCGGACTCATGAATAATTATCCGACTTTGTCTGGATGTTGGCTTCGCCAGGTTGATCGAGCTCAGGCCGCGGGCTATGACAGCCCACGGAAGCGACTGGAGGATGTTCAGAACCAAGACCTTCCTGACAACGAGCAAGGCAGGGGCCGCCACGACGGTCTCCGGCATCTCGGTCGCGGCAGGGTCGGGTAGCGCATCGAGACGTCAAGAGGTGTAGCCATGCGGCGAGCCTGTTCTGCATGGCTCCTGATCGGCCTGTCCACCCTGTCCAGCGCCTGTAGCGGAACGACGTCCTCTTCGCTGCCGCCGAGCGCTCCGCCCGCCATTGCTCACCCGGTGCCCATGTCAAACAACGCCGATGTCCCACCCCATCTGAGCCAGTTCCCGGGCCTGAGCGTGCGTCGCGGTGACGAGATCGTCCCTGCACCCGAGCAAGATGTCCAGGTGGCGCGCAGCTATCCCGGGGTCCCCGACAAGGGTGCGTGGCTCGATCAACGGCGGATCACGCTTCTGAGTGCGCAGCTTCGCGTCCGCGTCGGTGAACCCGTGCGCGTGATCCACGTCTCCGAGACCACGCGCGCTGGCGACCAGCTGTACGTCATGGGCCCAAAGCCAGTCCGCGGCGAGTATGTCGACGGTGCGCTGCGCACTGCCGCGGCGCCAGCATCGGGCGATCCGCTGGTGCCGGCCGGCCTGTACGACGGCCGGGTCCTGCCGGCGCCCGCGGTTGACTACAGCTGGGATGTCACCGAGTACAGCTTCAGCTCCGCTGGCTCGCACACGATCGAGTGGAAGCTCGGTGCGCTGGTCTCGAATCAACTCTTGATCGAAGTGACACCATGACGGAGCAGCGCGAGCCACCTGCCGGCGAGCAGCCGAACCTGGCGATCGAGATCGACGCCCAGATCGCGCGCGGCCTGTACAGCAATGTGGTGCTGGTCAGCCGGTCGGCGACCGAGCTCACGCTCGACTTCGCCTACGCCAAGCCCCACGATCGAGTGGTCGTGCAAGCCCGCATCATCTTGACCCCGCACAACGCGCGCGAGCTGGTCAACCTGCTGCTCACGCAGCTCGAGGCGCCCATCGACGCGACGCCGCGCTGACGTCCAGCGCTGCGCGACGATCTTGTACCGGCTGTTTCCCCTGGTCTTCTTCTACCTTGCGGCGTCGAGCCGGATGCAGAACACCGCGCCCGGTTGGGCGTCCTCGATCCAGATCGCGCCGCCCTGGGCCTCGATCGCGAGCTTGCAGAACGCCAGGCCCAGGCCCCGGCTGCCGCGCGGGCCGGCGTCGCCCTGGACGAAGCGCTCGAACACGCGGTCGTGCAGCGCGGGGGGCACGCCGGGACCCGCGTCGGCGACGCGGAGCTCGACGGTGGCGGCCCCGGCGACGCTGGAGATCCGGACCCGGGTCTCGGCGGGGGCGTGGCGGATCGCGTTGTCGACCAGGTTCTCGAGCACCCGGCGGATCAGGTCGGGGTCGGCGTGGATCGTCTGCGGCGCGACATCGGCGACGAGCTCGACCTCGGCGCTGCGCGCCCGCGGCGCCATCGCGCCGGCGATCTCGGCGGCGAGCTCGGCGATCTCGATCGGCTGCCGGACGGGGACCAGGCGGCCCTCGTCGGCCTTGCTCAGGTCGAGCAGGTTCATGATCATGCGCAGCAGCGACTCGCTGTCGGACTTGATGCGGGCGGCGGCCGTCTGGCTGCGCGGCGCGAGCGCCCGGTCGCGGCCGATCAGCTCGCTGTTGAGCTTGATCGCGTGGACCGGGTTCTTGAGGTCGTGGACCAGGAACGCGATCAGCTGCTCGCGCTGGAGCTGCAGCCGGATGACGTCGTCGCGCTGGCGGCGCAGCAGCTCGAACGCCTCGTTGCGCTCGATCGCGATCCGGTGGAGCTTCATCGCGGCCTCGATCCGCAGCACGAGCTCGGCGGGCCGGAACGGCTTGGTCAGGAAGTCGTCGCCGCCGGCGAGCTGGGCGCGGTCGAACGTGTCGACGTCGCGCTGCGCGGTGAGGAACACGATCGGCACGTCCGCGCCGCGTGGCGATTCGCGGATCCGGCGGCACGCCGTGACGCCGTCCATGCCGGGCATCTGGATGTCGAGCAGCACGCAGTCGGGCTGGTCGCGCAGGAACGCGGCGAGGCCGGCCTCGCCCGACGCGGCGAGCAGGACCCGGTAGCCCTCGTCCTCGAGCGTTGCCTGGGCGAGCGCGCGGTTCGCTGCGTTGTCGTCGACCACCAGCACGGCGTTGGGGCGACGGTCTTCCATCGGCTCGCGCTATAGTAAGGCGTGCCGGCAGGCACACAAGCGCGACCGGATGCCACGTTGCGCTCGGTCATCGCCAGCGCGGGATCGCGACCTCGAACGTGGTGCCAGCGGAGCCGGTCTGGAGGTCGATCGAGCCGCCGTGCAGCGACACCAGGCTGTGGACGATCGACATGCCCAGGCCGGTGCCGCCCTCCTTGGTCGAGAAGAACGGCTCGTAGATCCGCGGCACGACGTGCTCGGGGATGCCGGCGCCATCGTCGGACACCCGGATCACGCAGCGCGCGTCGTCGACCCGCACGCCGGCGGTGACGTGGCCGCCCGGCGGCACCGCCTCGCAGGCGTTGCGGATCAGGTTGAGCACCAGCTGGTGGACCTTGGCGACGTCGATCTCGGCGAGCACCTGCGCCGGCTCGGCCTCCATCGCCAGGGCCACGCCGTGCTGCTCGGCGGTCACGCGCTCCAGGTCGACGACCTGGCGGACCAGCGCGACGACGTCGTGCTCCTGGGAGTGCAGCTCGGGCGGCCGGGCGAACACCAGGAACTCGTTGAGCAGCGCGGTCAGCCGCTCGATCTCCTTCTGCGCGAGCTCGGTCGGCTCGATCAGCCGGCGGTCGTCCGCCATGCGGCGCAGCCGGCGCTCGAGCAGCTCGAGCTGGAGCATCGCCGCGTTGAGCGGGTTGCGGACCTCGTGGGCGAGCCCGGCGGACATCGTCTGCATCGCCAGGATGCGGTCGGCCTGGGCGCGGCGCTCGCGGGTGACCAGCTTGTCCTCGGTGTCGAGCTCGTAGTGCTGGACCATGATCGCGAGCTCGCAGTCGAGCAGCTTGTGGACCGAGCGCATCACGGCGAGCGCCTCGCCGGGCGAGTACAGCTCGGCGACGCTGTCCTGGTAGGCCAGGCGCAGCACCGTCATCGCGCTGAACATGTACTGCGAGGCGAGCCCGACCGCGACGTGGCGCCGGCCGATCCGGGACCGCTTCTCGTAGAACCGCTCGTCGTACGGCCCGAGCAGGCCGGTCGACATCCAGTCGACCAGCGAGATCCGGAGCCGGTCGACCTGCGCCGGGCCCGACAGCACCGCCGCGGCCCCCGTGCTGGCGAACACCGCCTCGTAGAACCGGCTCGCGATCGTCTCGAACCGGGGCGCCATCCGCGGATGGAGCTCGCGCAAACGCTCGCGATCACCGCCGTCGAGCCCGACGAAGGTGAACAGGTCGTCGAGGAGCGTCACTCGGCCGCACTCTCGGCGCCGGCGACCATCTTGCGGACGACCTCGATGTCCGAGCGGGGCGCCTCGTTGTACTGGTGCAGCCGGTACTGGATCGTCCGCACGCTGATCCCGAGCATCTCGGCGGCCTTCGAGGTCGACCCGCCGGTCGCCTTGAGGGTCTCGAGGATGGCGTAGCGCTCGAGATCGCGCAGCGTCGCGCCCGGGATGATCGGCATGCCGGACGGGGTGACCCGCGGCCGGACGTTGGGCGGCAGGTTGCGGGGCTCGACCAGCGGCCCGCTCGCCAGCACGACCGAGCGCTCGACCGCGTTCTCGAGCTCGCGCACGTTGCCCGGCCAGTCGTAGGCCATGAGCAGCTCCATGGTCTCGGGCGTGAAGCCCTCCAGCGCCTTGCCGTTCTCCTTGACGTAGCGGTCGAGGAAGAACTTGCCGAGCGCCGGGACGTCGCTCTTGCGGTCGCGCAGCGGCGGCATCTCGAGCGCGACGACGTTGAGCCGGTAGTAGAGATCCTCGCGGAACCGACCCTTGGCGACCTCCTCGACCAGGTTGCGGTTGGTCGCCGCGATCACGCGAACGTCGACCCGGATCGTCTGGTTCCCGCCGACCCGCTCGAACTCGTGCTCCTGGAGGAAGCGCAGCAGCTTGACCTGGATCGACGGCGAGATCTCGCCGATCTCGTCGAGGAACAGCGTGCCGCCGTCGGCGATCTGGAACCGGCCGTCCTTGCGCGCCATCGCGCCGGTGAACGAGCCCTTCTCGTGGCCGAACAGCTCGCTCTCGAGCAGCGACTCGGCGAGCGCCGCGCAGTGCAGCTTGATGAACGGCCCCGACGAGCGCGGCGAGCGCTGGTGGATCGCGTTGGCGACCAGCTCCTTGCCGGTGCCGCTCTCGCCGGTGATCAGCACCGTCGCGCGGCTCGGCGCGACCTGGTCGACGACCTCGAACACGCGCTGCATCGGCGGGCTGATGCCGACGATGTTGCCGGGCGCGACCCGCTCGCGGACCCGCTGGCGCAGCTGGCGCGCCTCGCGCCGGACCGCCTGGTTCTCCAGCACCTTGGCGAGCACGACCAGCAGCTCCTCGAAGTTGAGCGGCTTGGTCAGGTACTCGGCGGCGCCGGCACGCATCGCCTCGATCGCCGACTGCACGGCGCCGAACGCGGTCATCACGATGATCCCGGTGACCTCGTCGGTCGCCCGGATCTTCTTGACCAGCTCGATGCCGTCCATGCCGGGCATCTTGAGGTCGGTCACCACGATGTGGGGCGCGAAGGACTCGTACTTGCCGAGCGCCTTGAACGCGTCGGCCGCAGTCTCGACCTCGTAGCCCTCATCCCGTAGCAGCTCTGCCAGCGCAGTTCTTGCGTTGGCCTCGTCATCAACGACCAGGATTCGTCCCAAGCGGGTCATGTACGGCAGTCTAGCGATGATCGTGCCAGCACAATCCGCGCAGTTGCGTACGACTTTGTGCAAAACGCGCGTCCGGCGTGTGGGGCGCGCAAACCGTGCGTGATTTGCGCCAGGCCACTTCGCGGGGGCCGCGGGGGCCCCAATGAATCACCGGCTACTCCGGCCGCGGATCAAGCCGGTGCACGATCGCCGCGAGCGCTGCGTCATCGAACCCGCCCGTCGCGGTCACCTCGGGCGACACCGGCGCCTCGTACACCGCCCCCATGCCGGGTAGCTGGTCCGCCGCGCCACGCCGCGCCCGGGCGTACAACCCCTTGGGGTCGCGCGCCTCGCACTCCGCGAGCGGGGTATCGACCCAGACCTCGATGAACGGGGCCGGCGCGGGGCCGCGGCCGAGATCGTCGCGCGCGCGCTCGCGGTCCGCGCGGCGGGGGGCGGTCGCCGCGACCAGCGCCACGACACCCTGGCGGGCGATCAGCGCCGCGAGCGCCGCCACCGCGCGGTAGAACCGATCGCGATCGCCGGGGGCGTACGAGTGCGCGTCCAGCGCGTCGCGCAGCTCGTCGCTGTCGAGCACCACGGCCGCCCGGCCGGCCGCCGCGAGCCGCGCCTGGGCCCGGCGCGCCAGCGTGGTCTTGCCCGACGACGGCAGGCCGGTGAACCACACGATCGCACCCCCCGCGATCGCGCCCGCGATCGCGTCGCCGATCACCGGAACAGCTCCTCGGCCCACGCCGGGTCGAGCGCGTGCTGGGCGAGCACGTCCTCGGCGAAGCCGAGCAGCTTGTCGCGCGCCGCGCCGGTCATCCGGGGATAGAACACCGGGTTGGCGACCACCAGCGCGCGCCAGGCCAGGAACGGCGGCGCGACCTCGAGCAGCCCGTCGTCGGGGCGCTCCGCCAGGTAGCGCGGCCACAGGTGGCGCCACAGCACCCCGAGCCCGTGGCGCCACGCGGCCGGCGCGTCGAGCGCGAACAGCACGAAGTTGATCGCGAGCGCGGTGACGTCGTCGGCCGGATCGCCGCACCCGCCGCGGCTGGCATCGAGCAGGGTCGGCGTGTCGCCGTCGAACACGATGTTGAACGGGTGGAAGTCGCCGTGGGTCCGGGTCAACCGCGCGTCGCGCCCGCGCAGCCGCCCCCGCCATTCGACGCAGCGCGCCTCGATCGCCTCCAGCCGGGCCGCCGGCGCGCCCGGCACGTCGTCCGGGTAGCCGTCGACGATCCCGAAGATCCCCTCGCCGCTGCCCACCAGGTCGCGGATCGCGCGGCGGTAGCGCGCGCCGGGCGGCGCGATCGGCGTGTGCAGGGCGGCCAGGGTGCGGGCCAGCGCATCGACCCGGTCGACGTCGCGCGGCGTCGCGATCCGCTCGGTTGCGATCCGGCGCAGATCGTGCGCGTAGATCGTCCCCGGCGCATACGTCGTGATCAGGTAGTACTCGGTCGCATCGCGCGTCGACACCAGCTCGCCGCCGCGGATCACCCCGAGATCGACCGCCTGCACGTGCTGCGGGATCCGCGCGAAGTCCTCGAACGCCTGGACCATCACCGCAGCGCGGTCCGCCCGCCGGTCGTGGCCGAACTCGTTGGCCGACGCGACGCGCCACACCAGCTGCCGCGCAACGCCCCCGTCTCGTAGCTCGATCCGCACCGGCAGCCCGTAGCCGGCGGCCTTGGTCGTGGAGCCGCCACCGTTCTTGCGGCCCGCCACTGCACCCGCGTCGGGGCCGAGCGGCTCGATCGCCACGACGGTCGTGCCCGGATACAGCCGCGCCAGGTGCTCGCGCAGCCCGGGCGGGCCAGGAGACTCGGAACCAGGCGGGGAGCCAGGCGGGGAGCCAGGCGGGGAGCCAGGCGGGGAACGAGAGGACTCACTCGTCATCTCCCACAGGATTGCATCGACCGTGCCGCGCAAGCCGTGCGCGTTCGCGCAGCCGGCGCCTGGCGCCGGGCATGCACGGCTCCTTCGCATGATCCCCGCGAACATCCTCGTCCCCATCGACTTCAGCGCGTGCGCGGAGCACGCCCTCGACTACGCGTGCGATCTCGCGGCCAAGCTCGGTGCGCGGGTCCACGTGATCAACGCGATCGGCGCGACGCTGCCCGAGCTCTCGGTCGCGCTCACCGACCAGATGATCTCGTCGCTCCGGCACAACAACGCCGAGGCGCTCGAGAAGCTGATCGAGCCGCGGCGCAAGACGGCGGCGTTCGGCGAGATCACCGTGGTCGACAACGACGCCCGCGACGCGATCCTCCACGCCGCCCGCGCGGTCCGCGCCGACCTCATCGTCATCGGCACCCACGGCCGGCGCGGCCTGTCCCGCGTCCTGCTCGGCAGCGTCGCCGAGGATGTCGTGCGCCGCGCGCCGTGCCCGGTGCTCACCGTCCGCATGGAGACCCAGCCATGAAGCGCCTGCTCGTCGCGCTCGACGGCTCGCAGCGCGCCCAGACCGTGCTCGCCGCCGCGGCCCGGATGGCCGAGCTCGCCAGCGGCAAGCTGATCCTGTTCCGCGCGATCAGCGTCCCGGTCGACATGCCGCACGAGGTCCTGAGCCTGCTCGACCGCCGCCTGGAGGACGTCCTGATCGGCAACGCACATGCCGACCTCGAGCGGTTTGCCGCCGGCCTGCCGCGCGACCGGGTCGAGCGCGTCGTCACGCCGTTCGCCACCGCGTGGGACGGCATCTGCCGCGCCGCCCGCGAGCTCGACGTCGACCTCATCGTGATCGGCTCGCACGGCTACGGTGGCATCGATCGCGTGCTCGGCACCACCGCGTCCAAGGTCGTCAACCACGCCGACCGCAACGTCCTCGTCGTCCGCACCCTGCTTTGACGGCGCTCGCCGGTCACGCGGCCGGTGGTAGCACCAGCGCCTCCTGGACGTAGCGGTGCTGCTCCGGCCGGTAGACCCACAGCGTGCGCTCCCCCGACGGCGCGCGGTACAGCAGCGCGCCCGGCAGCAGCGTCACCTCGCCGGTGCGCGTCCGGTCCCCGGCGCGGTCCTCGACCACCCCGGCGAAGATCGCCACCACCGCGCCGTTCACCACGCGATACAGCCCGAGCCAGGTCGACGACTCGCGGTGCCCGCCGCCGGTCGCGGCCAGCGCGATCACCGGCCCGCCGAGCTGCGCGTCGCCCACCGCGATCGCATCGAGGTCGTCCGCCGAGCCCTGGCAGCCGGGCGCGGGCGCCGACGCGATCACGCGGCCCGCGGCGTCGAGCACCAGCACGCCCTGCGTGTACGACGCCAGCACCTCCTCGCTGCCCGGCGCGGGCGCCACGTCGGCCGCGATCGCCAGCCCGCCGTACGCCGCCGCGCTGCAGTCCAGGTCCGGCGCGCGCCACCGCGCCATCCGCTCCACGACCTGCGCGCTGGCCTCGGCGGACACCGCCGTCGCCGCGAAGTGGCGCAGCCACGGCAGCGCCCGCGCCGCCGCGGCCGCTGCTCCCTCCGGGCCGGCCTCCGCAGCGGCCGTCTCCGGGGTCGCCGCCATCGGGGTCGCGCCGGCCGCACCGAGCGCCGCGCCCACTGCGTCGGCGGCGGAAGCCGCCCCGCTCGCCGCGCCCGGCCGCTCCGCCGGCGGCTCGGCGCGGCGGGCCGCGACGGGCTCCGCCGGCCCGACCCGCCGGGTCCGCCATGCCGCGCCCGCGGCGATGACCGCGCACGCGGTCAGCACCCCTCCGACGACCACCCGTCTGACGACGATGAAGCGCTTCATGGCCACACAGGGAGCAACCCGCGTTCCAACCGGCCCGCATCCCCATCGCGATCGGCTTGCGCTGCCGCGTCCGTGGTCCGCATCCGCTGCGCGATCTCCCGTCGCAGCAGTGGCACGACATCTGCTCGTTCTTCAGACATGTTGATGCCACCGATCAGCCGCTACATGACGCGCCAGCCGTGGACCATCGAGCCCAGCGCCACGCTGACCACCGCCCACCAGCTCATGCGCAGCCATGCGATCCGCCACCTCCCGGTGATCGACGCCGGCAAGCTCGTCGGCATCGTCAGCGAGCGCGACCTCCACCTGATCGAGACCTTGCCGGACGCCGATCCCGACGAGGTCACCGTGGACGACGCGATGACCGAGGCGGTCTACGTCGCCGCACCGACCGACGAGGTGTCCGAGGTCGTCGACCGGATGGCCGCCGGCAAGCTCGGCTCGGCGGTCGTGATGCGAGGTCACAGCGTCGAGGGCATCTTCACCTCGATCGACGCCCTCCAGGTCCTGTCTCACGTGCTGCGCCGCACCGTCGACCCGCGCTGACCGCGCCCATCGCCGGCGCGGCTGGCGGCGCCTACGACTTCTTGAACTCGCCGCCCTTGATGGCGATCGTCTTGGCCTGCGCGGTGGGCTGCTTCGGCACCACGACCGTCAGCACGCCGTCCTTGAGCTCGGCGTGGACGTGCTCGGCGTCGAACCCCTCGGGCAGCGTGAACGTGCGCAGGAAGCTGCCGAACGAGCGCTCGTACGCATAGTACGTGTCGTCCTTGTCCTCGCGCTCCGCCTCGCGCTTGCCGCTGATCGTCAGCCGATCGCCGGCCAGCTTGACCTCGACGTCCTGCTCCTTCATCCCCGGCAGGTCCGCCTTGAACAGGAAGCTGTCCTTGTTCTCCTTGACCTCGAACGCCGGCGAGAACATCGCCTCGACGGGCGGCTGCCCGAACCACGACGGCGTCATCTCACGGAACGGATCCCAGCGCAGCAGCCAGCGGAACGGGTCGTTCTCCGCCTTCATCGACGCGACCGGATGTTCAGGAGTTACTCGACGGATCAGTGACATGGCAGTCCTCCTTCATGGGACTGCCATGCAGGCAGCAAACACCGTTCCATGTGCCGCCCCATCCGCACGATCACATCGCGCAGGCGGTGCGGCGACGGCCCGGTTCCCCCGCACGCGGTGCGGAATCCTCGCCGCCGGCATCTCGTCGATCGTGGACGAACCCGGCTCGCGGGAGTCGCACCGACTCGTGATCTCGCATCATTGCAGGTACAGCGCCCCGATCTCCAGGCCGGCTTCGGGGGTACCGTGGAAGCTTCCATCCGGGAACGCGCACGGCTCGTAGCGCTCGTGGCTGTACGTGAAGAATGCGAGCGCCCAGCGGTCCGGATCCCCGAAGTAGCGCAGCCGCACCAGGTGGATCGGATGCCGCAACCCGTCCTGGTACGCATCGATGTAACACAGCGCTCCGAGGAACCGGACCTCCAGCCGGCTGTACTTGCCGGCGCAGGTCTTCGCCGCGTGCGCCGCGATGCGCGCGCGCGTCCGGTGCTGGACGGTCGGCGGGACCGCCTTGCCACCCGTGCGCGGGTTGAAGTACCAGCCCACGTCACCCGCCTCCCCGCATCCACTCCGCGATCGCGTCGTCGGCTTCCTGCGCCTCGATCAGCTGCTCCACCGCCTCGCAGATCGACTGCGCCGGTGCGCGGCCGGCACCGCTCAGTGCGGCCCCCGGCTCCGGCGCTCCGCTCGGTCGCGCCGCACGGCGGGTGGTGCCCGGGCTCGCCGGCAGGGAACCGGCGCGAGCCGGCGCCGTCAGGAGCGCGGTCCGCACGCGCGCATCGTCACCACCGCGCGGCGCAGTCGCCGCCGGCACCGCCGCGTCCGCGTTCGCGCCGTCGTGCTCGTGCTCGCCCACCGCCGGGTTCGGCTTCGTGCCGCGCGCCAGGCGCGTACGCCCGCCCTCGGCGGAGCCGTCCTCGTCCATGCCCACACCATCGCCGATCGGCCTGACATCGCACGCCGCAGCGGCCTCCGCCGGCCACGCTGTTCATCCGTACAGCTGCCGTGCGTACTCCGGCCCGTGGTACCGCTCCAGATCTTCCAGCGACTCCGTCGTGGTCTCCAGCGCCGCCGGTCCTCGGTCGGCCACCGCGATCCGCGCCTCGCCAGCGCAGCCCGCCATTGCGGTCATGGATACAGATCGACCCCGGCTGCGCGGTCCCGTCGAGTCCGCCGCGTCTGCGCCTTCAGCCACGCCTTGAGCCGGGCCGCGTCCTGGAACGCCGCCAGGTCGCGCTCCATCGTCGCGATCTGCTGCTTGACCTCCGCGGCGTCGTCGCGCACCCGCGAGATGACCTGCGCCGGTGCGAGCCGCTCCGACGGCGCGAGCCCCAGCTCCAGCCGGAACGGCAGCCCCAGCTCCTCCAGCTCGACCGCCAGCTGTCGGGCCTGGTCCTCCAGGATCCGGACGTAGTGGCCCAGCCGCTCCTCGGCAAGCGCGTCGGCCTGCGCCGCCTCCACCTGCTCGAGCTCCAGCTGCAGCTCGAGAAGCCGCAACAGATCCTTGGCCTCGTACGCCACGTTGATCTCTCGCATCACCTCGGTCTTGCGCGCCCGCTCGACCGGATCCTGCTCGCGGTCGGGGTGCAGCGCCTTCGCCAGCACACGATAGACGTCCTGCAGCGCCTTGCCCGTGCTCCGCTGCTCCGTCTCGCGCCGCGCCTCCGCCGCCCGCTGCTTCGCCGACTTCTTGCGCCGGGCGCGCCGCGCGTCCTGGGCCGCGGCCTCCTCCTCGGCCTCGAGCATGGCCTCGCGCTCGGCCTCGCGCATCTGCTCCTGGGTGAACGCCTTCAGCTTGTCGAGCGAGCCGACGTCCGCGTCGCCGAACTCCATGCCGAACCGCTCCATCATCGACCGCAGCGCCGCCGCGCTCTGCGCATCCACCGCCGCCGCCTCGGCATCGAAGTCGCTGCGACTGTAGCGGTTGTACAGCGGCTTCAGATCCTCGTGACTGCCCCCTTCGATCAGGTCCCCCGCGATCTCGCAGATCAGCTGTCCCAGCGTCTTGCGATCCGCCTTGCTGAACACCGCATCCGGATACGACCGATCGAGCAGGTCGACCATCGCGCGGCCGAGCCCATGCATCCGCGCGATCAACGCCGCATATCGCGAGATCTCGGTGTCGATGTCCGCCCGCGCTTCCTTCCACGCCCGCACCTGCTGCTTCAGCCGGTCGACCTTCTGCAGCACGCGCCGGAACGCCCGCTGCAGCTTGCTGTCCCCGGCGCCGGCCTTCGCCGCCACCCGCTGCAGGCTCTGCGACCTCGCCGGTCGCGGCGCGGCGGCCCTGCGACGAGCCTGCCCGTGGTCGAACGCCCTCATCGCCATCGGCGTCTCCGCCGCGCGGCAAGCCGCACCGGACCTCGCGAGCTCATGGCCTGGACCCTGCCACGCCGGCCTGACACCGCACGCGGATTGGCGCCGGATCTCGACGCGATGCCCGGCCGCGGTTCTCCGTCGGAGCCGGGACGAGCGAATGCTTCGAGCGTACTTACGCACACCTGCGGGTTACTCCTCGCCAGTGGTGAGCGAGCTTCCCGGGCGGAGCCGGCCTTGCTGGATGCCTGCGAGAGCGGAGAGGGTGAGCCCTGGTACGCAGCGGCACAGGAGCTACTCGCCGAAGACCGGACGAGCGCTGCAGCCCGGTCGCCATTTCTTGCCGCCTGCCACCTGGGCCTTGCGTCCGGTCAGCCAGTACGCGCGGTATAGTAGGCCTCCATGCAGACGACCGATGCCAGAGCAGCGCGCGCGATCCGCCTCGCCGCGGTGTGCGCCGCCGGCGCGCTGGTCGCCGGTTGCAGCGCGCCGAGCCACCCCGACATGACCGTCCCGCCGATCCCCGACGGCCCGGTCGGCGGGGCGGCGACGCCGGACTCGACGCCGGACTCGACGCCGGCACACCTGACAGCTGCACACCCGGCCCCGGGCAGCCCGTCGGCACGCCCGGCCTCGGCGCCCACACGCTCGCGTTCTACGGCGTCGGCGACGACACGAACCTGGCGCCGCTGCTGTCCCCCGCGATGACCACCCAGCCGTCGGGCAGCACGATCGTCCTGGGCATCGGCCGCGGCAACAAGGCGCTGTTCGCCACCACGCCGGTCGACAACAAGAACAACATCAACTATCTGCGCTGCGGCGCCGCCTGGCAATACCCGCTTTAGCGGCGCGAGCCCAGCGGCGTCACGGCGTGACCTGGACGTCCGTTGCCGATCTGCCAACGCGGTTGGCATCCCGAGCGTCAACCCCGGGTTCCGTCGCGATGGTGCGCACCTCGGTGTCGTGGTCCTCACCGCGTCCGACGATCACGGCACCGCGGCGGTCGTGGACATCGCGCGCGCGGTGAAGGCGACGAAGGCCGATCCGAACGATCTCGTCGTCGGCATCGCGGCGGGCTGAGGTGGCACAACCGAGGCAATATCACGATCGTCCTGTCGTGGTCAGCGGTACCACGCACTCATGGCAACCACTTCGATGTTGGGCCCGCGGGGAACGACATCGACGCGGACGATCTGTCGTGGGTCGTCGGGGCACAGCCGTCGCTTGCGGTCCGCGATGTCTGCCACCTGTGCGCGCAGGGCGGCCTCGTCTCGAAGTTCGCCCGTGGAGAACATCTCGATCACAGCTTCGAGCAGAGCGGCGGTCTTCTCGGGATCCGTCGACTGCGTCGTCGCGTTCCATACGGTCGCCCCGAACGACAGCTCTTCTCCGAGCTCATCAAGCTCGTCCGGCGTCGGTGGCCATGGGATGTAGGGCTCCATCACTCGCACGAGCGAATCCGAAACCGGGGTCGTCGGATTCCCGCGGGGCGCATCCGGGGGCGCTTGCCCGACCCGGACGCTGACGCGTACCGGAGGGATGGGATACGAGCCCGGCACCTCCCCGGACCGATCCGGTCTCCTCGCGAGCGCTTGCGAGCGTGGTCGCCGTCGCTGGTCGCTCCTGTCCGGCCCCGGGGCGCCGACGTCATCGCGCGACTCCACGGCCACGAAGTCGAAGTCCTCGGCTCCGACCGACCGTTCGAGGGCGTCGACCACCGCAACCGCATCGTCGTGCGGCCCTCGTATGAACAACGGCTTCCCGCGGTAGCCGAACACGATCTGGCTGGGGCCGCTCCACGCGCCGAGCTGACCACGACAGCGCTCGAAGTCGCGGTGCGGCTCGAAGCCGAGCGTTCGCGCATACGCCTCGGCCCCGAACACCAGCTCGCGCGCCAGGTCCAGCGGAGCCCGCAGCGGAGGCCGATCGTACGCGACGTACTGTCGCGCAACGAACCGGTCCACCTCGGCACGACCGAGCTTGCGAGGCCCGAGCGTATTCTTGACGCCAAGACATTGCGCGTCGACCAGGTAGGCGCACGCGATCAGCTTGTCATAGCGGTGGTCGCGGATCACGAGCACGCTGACCAGATCCGGGACATCATCATCACTACCGCTGCCGTCGTCGTGCCATTCGGGATGATCGGACCAGCTCAGGCCCTGGCTCCATCCAGCATTCACCCAGCAGCCGACGAGCGCAGATCTGGTCGCCGACGCTTCTGCGATCCGCCGGACCAGCGCATCTGCTTCCGCGCGCGTGATCCCGAGCGTCTTCGCGATCGCCTTCGGGGTCACGCCCCGCGCGCGCAGGCTCTGCGCATGGGCAAGCAGGTCATCATCAGGCTCCATGACGACAACCATCGCTCAGAGGGCTGACACCGGGCGGGCCGCTGAAGATCGCTCCAAGCCCGAAGCCCTCGCGATCCGCGGCACTGATGCCGACGGCAACCACCGCTTCCGCGCGTTCTGGGCCCACAAGTATCCCGACATCAAGCTCGACTGGAAAAACATCGGTCGCGCCATCGCCGACAACGCCAGCGTGCTGCCCGATCACTACGACTACGGCCCCGAGCGGCTGCGCCAGCGCTTCCACGGCGACCTGTGCAGCTTCGCGCGCCAGCTGATGCTCACCGACCCGCAGGACCTCGCGACCTCGGCCAAGGTCCTCCAGGACCACCGCCGCGAGCTCGCGTTCCTCGCCGACCTCATCACGTGGCGCCTGAAGCTCTGCGATGGCGAGCAGAACGAGTGGACCGCCGATGACGCGTTCTGCTGGAAGTTTGCGTTGCGCGGCTGGGGCCGCCACGTCCCGTCCGAGATCGAGGCACAGGCGGCCGAGCTGTACGATCGCCACGACCACGAGCAGGCGGCTGCGATCTTCCAGCTGCTCATCGATTGCTTCGACGGCTACGCCGAGGGCTACAACTACCTCGGCCTGATCGCCCTCGCCCGCAACGACCAGCGCGCCGCGATCGCCCACTTCGAGAAGACAATCGAGCTCGGCCGCAAGTTGTTCCCGGCCAAGATCGCCAGGAAGCGCTACTGGAGCGACCACGACACTCGGCCGTACATGCGCGGCCTGCGCAACCTGACCCTCGCGCTCGTCGAGGGCGGCCGCTTCGACGACGCCCTGCGGATGTGCGATCGGCTCGAGCAGGAGTGCGGCGACGTCAGCCACGCGGCGTGGTATCGCGGCACGATTGGCCTCAACACGCGGGACTGGGCCGCGGTCGCCGCGAGCGAGGGCTTCCTGGAGATCGACCCGGCGTCGGGCTTCCTCGTCGCGTTCGCCGAGTACGAGCGCGGCCGCCTCGACCGCGTGCTACCGGCGTTCCTGCGCGCTGCCCTCGGTGCCCCGCGCGCCGCCCGGATGCTCGCCGACAAGGCGATGGCGCTGCGGTCCCCCGTGTCCTCCGACGACGCGAGCGACCACAACACCGGCGTCTCGCTGTCACGCGCGCTCCACGTCTATCGCGCCAGGCAATCGCGTCGGGCCAAGCAGCTCTTCCGCGCGGTCGTTCGCGATCCCCGCGTCGCCCGCCTGCTCGACGAGGTGATCGCGCTACGCGGAGTGCGCGCGAAGGAGCGCGGCCGCGAGGCGTTCGACCGGCTTCACGAGATGCAGTCAGTGCGGTTCGCCGCCATCCAGGCGACCGAGCTGGCCGACCTCATCTCGATGCGCCGCGCACCCGCTGAATTGTCCGACCACCTCAATTGACGGTTGTGGTCGTCGCTGCCGGCGTCATGCCAGGTACCCACTCGTTCACTCCAGGATCTCGACTTCATCGACCCAGAGGAGACGCACGTCGTTCCCGGGTCCATATTCGGGCCGGCCCTTCACGCGTACGCGTAGATCGACGAGCCGCTTGACGTCCTGTTCATCCAGCTCGTGCGCACAACGCACCCCGCCAGGAAAGCCATCGACGTTACGAATCTCGAACCTGGACGCGTCCAGGTCGAGCTCCCGTATCGTTCCGACGAACGATGTCGTCGAGGGCAGGGGGCGCTGCTCCGTGGCCAGCGGCGGCTGCGCCATGAGCCGCCGCGCGTGGCGGCGTGTCTCGGTCGACAACGATACCCGATGGTGCACCCTGCGTCCAAGCAGCGCGATCTCCGTGATGCCCGCATGGCCGGACGGTGACAGGTGGCGGATCGCGGCGACGGCCATGTCGCGCACGGCCGGATCCTGGAACTCGGCTGCCAGCGCCTCGAGCGGCTGGTCCGAAGCGACGAGTTTGCTCGCAATGGCAATCGTATCTATCGCATTTCGCGTCAGATCGGCATCGTCGTTCTCGTCCGCGGAGAAGCCGATGTACAGGCTTCCTTCGGCAAGCCCGACAAGACCCATATCAAGCGCCGCCGGCACTCGAATTGTCGTCACGCCGCCGAGCTGCTTTGCGAGTCGCGTCACTTGGTCTCGTGTGCCACTAAGCAAACGGGTAACGACCGAAACGCGGGGAGTTGGCGCGGAGGCAGCCGGTCCACGAACATGCAGCAAGAGATCGGATTGGTCGGCCAGCTTCGCGAGCGGCAGATCGCGCTCATACATCTCATCGAGCAGGCGGCGATAGGGTTGAACCAGGAACTCCGTCGCATTGCTATCGACCCCCGATCCATCCGCCCAGCGCGCCGCGGCCAGGAGGCGATCCTGGATGAAGCGAATCTGCTCGCGTGCGGCTGCAGTGAAGGTATCACTCGTCATAGTGCCACCTGTACGATTCCGCGCAGCTGGCGAGGGGGCACGCCACGTTGAAGTGCATCTTCGATCTTCAAGCGCTGGAAGAACGTTGCCATCCCATCCAGGTCTGGATCGATAAACAGGTCGATGGCAAACCGCTCCCTGACCGCTAGGTTCTCGAGCTTCAGATAGTCAGAATGCTTCATGAGACGCTTCAATTGCGGACCTGGAAGAATCAAGACCACATCGACATCGTTCGGGTGAGGGTCGTTCGTCACGAAGCTTCCATCGATGACGATCGACGTGAACATCTGGAACGAACGCGCCAACTCGAGGAACGCACGCAGACTCTCGTAGAGACGGATCCGCGTGTCGGTCCCGCGTCCGAACGCGAGCTCGAGTTCCTGAAGGGTCGCAAGGTGAATTCCTGTAGGCAAGAGGCCGGCAGACGTGAAGTTGGGGATGGCCACGGACTGCTCGTGAGCATACCGCGAGCCCAGCGCTCGGGCGACGTCCAGGCTCTCGCATCGGGCACGCTCCAAGTCGTGCACGGCGTTCGTGGCGCGCTCGAACGACCTGCGTCTTCTCCCACTCATTCGTTCGTGGGGCTCGTCTGCGGCGCCTTCCGGCCGCCCCCGAGATGACGCTTTCTACGGTCTCCGCATCGTCGTCCCACAGCCCTGCGCAAGGAGCGCCCCGGTTCACCTGAGTCGCGCGCGGGCGTGCGATATCAGCGGTCCGTCGGTGACGGTCACGCTGCGGGACCCGCCGGGCACTCACGGCGGCGAGCCCCGAAGCACGTGCTCTCGTCTTCGACCTTCGACGGCGCACACTCGTAGCGGCTCGGGGGGAAGTCCTCCGCGGTCGTCGCGACCTGTACGACGCTCAAAGATCGGGACGGGCTCGTGCTGCTAGGCAACTTCGGGACCTCAACGTCCGCGGCGCCCACGCCTGGTGGGCCTTCAGATTTCTTGCAGTTCACCCACGGTTCCGGAGGCGCTGGGGTGAACAGTTACAAGGGCTTGCGCGCGGACAGCTTGGCTCGATGGACGTACTTCTTGCATCCGAAAGTGTGAACGCTGGTGCGAACAGCGGTCTTCAAGGCTTGACCCGGAACCGATTTCGATTATGGTTACAGGCACCTGCGGGATTAACTCAGCGGTAGAGTGTCAGCTTCCCAAGCTGAAGGTCGCCGGTTCGAATCCGGTATCCCGCTCGAAATCATTGGGGTATTTAGGCACGCTCTACCCACCGGCGCGAACTACCCACCGATTCCCCACCAACCGGATCCGCGCGGGTGATGCCGTCCTGTGCCACAACACGATCGACCGAATCCACTAGGAAGCATCAAGGCTTGCGGCTCGCCGCTCCCGCACAGCGTCGGCAGATTGGGGGCGCTCCGGGCGTAGGATGGCCGGTATGTCGGCCGCGCCGCTTCAGTTCCTGCTGCTGGTGTTCGCCGGCTGGGTGAACCGCCGCCAGCGCGAGGTCGTCGACCTCTTCCAAGAGGAGAACCGCGTCCTGCGCGAGCAACTCGGCGACCGTCGCCTGCGGTTTACCGACGACCAACGCCGCCGGCTTGCGGCGAAGGGCAGAGCACTCGGCCGCCGCGTCCTGAACCAACTCGGGGGCCTCGTGACGCCCGATACGATCCTGCGCTGGTACCGCGAGCTCATCGCCAAGAAGTACGATGGCACTTCCCAGCGGGGGGGCGGCCGGCCCGGCACGGCTACTTCGCTGCAACGCTTGGGTCGTCCGCCTCGCCGACGATCCCGAGGCACTGCCGGCGCCAGGATCCGATCGACCGGAACCACCGATTCCGATCGAACCGCAAGGCCGCGATCGGTCCACGCGCCTCGGAGCCTCCTCCTTCAGTGCGTTCCGCCCCGATCGACGCCCGGCACAGGACGCGCACAGGCGCTCGGCCCCACGGCATGCGGTCGCCGATCAGGGACGCGGCACGGAGCTAGCGTTTGCGCCCGCGGGCCGGGCCGAAGCCGCTGGCGATGCACCCGGGTGCGTCACCGACACCGCGTGTAGACCCTTGGCGCTCTGCTGCACGTCGTACTCGACCGCTTGACCCTGGGCGAGCGTCCGAAAGCTCGCGCTCGCGATGGCCGAGTAATGGACGAAGATGTCGCGGCCGTCATCACCTCGAATGAAGCCGTAGCCCTTGGCATCACTGAACCACTTGACGATGCCGCGGCAGCGCGAGGTTTCGTGGCGGTCCTCGTGGTCGCG
>JBGQCL010000008.1:0-63235 GCA_041495365.1 Kofleriaceae bacterium
GATGGTGTAGTCGCTGCCGAACATGAACGTCGACAGGTACATCCGGCGCCACACCCGCGCGTTGAACTTGTTGGTGCTCATGTCGAGCCGGTACCCCGCACCCGCCGTCTGACCGCCCCAGATGAACGGCTCGCGCATCGCATCGCGCAGCGCGGCGAGCTCGGTGAGCTTGCCGGCGCAGTCGTTGCGAGCCGACTCGTCGGCCGGGCTGGCGCCCGCCGGGCACGCGGCCACGAGCCCCTTCGCGATCGATGTCGCGAGCTCGTGGTCCGCGGGCCTGGCCGCGCACGCGGCCAGCGCCACCAGGGCGATCGTGCACGTGGGCTTCATCGGCTCCTCACTTCGTGAACAGGGTGATCAGGGTCAGCGCGCCGGCATCGACGGTGAACGTGCCCGGCCAGGTGACGTCGTCGATCGCGTACGGCGGCTCGACCTGCGACACGCCGTGCAGCGCGAGCCGCATGATCGACACGTGGGGCTGCACGCCGAGCGCCCAGGCGTACGACTCGTCGCCCTGTACGACCGACGGCAGGACCGCGGCCATCGCCGGATCCGGGTCGGCCATGCTGGCGCTGGTCGGCGCGTACATCACGCGGCCGAGGCTCGGCGTGAGCTGGACCGTGGCACCGGCGACGCTGCCGGTGCCCGACAGCGACTTCAGCGCGGCCACGACCACGCCGCCCGCGGGGTTCGCCCCCATCGCGACCAGGCTCTTGAAGTGGTCGGTGGTGACCAGCGGCATCTCCACCACCGCGCTCGCGCCCGGGGAGACCAGGAACTGCTGCAGCAGCGTCGGCGCCATGTTCGGCGCGGCCGCCGACAGCGTCAGCGTGGTGTTGGCCGGGACGTCGAGGGTGAACGCGCCCGTGCTGTCCGCCGTCGCGTGCTCGCCGGAGGTGCGCACCGTCACCGTGGCTCCCGCCACCGGGGCGCCGCTGGGGTCCAGGACACGGCCGGTGACCGTGGCCCGGTCGCTGCCGATGGTGGGTGTCTCAGGGGCCGTGTGGGGCGTCAGGTTGTCCGCACAACCCGCGAGAGAGGCCACCGCAACGAAGGACCAGGTGATGCACTGACGGTTACTCATTGGAAAAACCTGTTTCTCAGATTACTGCTGTTGTGGATGGCAAGGCGGCAATGCATGTCAAATGCCGAATCACAGGCAACCTCTTCGTCCGCGACACTGACTCCGGAAACGCGATTCTTCTCGAAGGCTTCCACGGTCCTCGGGCCTCGGTGCTCGGATCGTGCACAGGGCGAGGGCTCCCCGACCCCGGTCGGATCCATGCGGGATAGCAGTCGGCTTGTTCGCGCCGCTCGATGCGGCACCCACATCACGCTCCCGGCCCTTACGAGCTCCTCCACTTCGCGTTCAAGTGCCCCCAACCTCACGCTCAACTACCCTGCCCGCGGTTGACACATCAGGACGATGCGGAGACCGGAAAGCGGCCTGTGGACGGCGTCCACGCGGCATGCACGCCGGATGTCCAGGGAGGAACCGCGGCCGTCCAGGGTGCACCGTGTGCCGCAATGCCCGGAATCTTGAGAGGGCGAATCCCGAAACTGATTGTCTCGCGTGCGGTCCAGTCGCTCGACGAGCCGCGCGAGGCGAGCCGGATATTCTCGCGCGCGACCGAGGCCGCGTGCGGACTCCACGGCTCGATCGTCCCTCCGCGGATCGACGAGGTGAACCGTGCGTGAGTCCGCGCGACCCACTTCATCGCGGGCTGGACAGCGCCGGTTCGCGGTCCCGCCGCGGATCTCCACGGAGCGCGCATGGCGCGAGCCGCCGATCGCGGGTCCCCCGAGGCGCCGCGCGATCGTGGGCGCGGGCACTTGACCTGAAATTGAAAATGGATTTCAATATTGCTCGTGCTGCCGCGCTGGTCCGCCCTGCTCCTCACCGCAACCGCTTGCGGCTCCCCGGAGGAACTCGACGCGCCCGACGCCGGCAGCACGCTCGTCCACGCCGCCGCCGTCCCGATCGACGGGCTGTCCGCCGGCGACAGCGCGCGGTTCGACGACGGCGACGCGCTGTTCGGGCTGCCGTTCCGGCCCGCCGACGACCAGCGCCGCCTGATCGACTTCGTCTCCGCCCTGTGAGGAACCATGAAGACCATCGCGATTCTCGCGGCGCTCCCCGCGCTCGGGGCCTGCAGCGACCCCCCGAAATCCGACGCTGACTACACGGCCGACGTCGTCGCCGGCATGCACGACTCGATCGGCGCCGACCTCGCCGACCTGGTCCAGGCCGCGCGCGATCTCCAGGCCGCCGCGCCGACCCACGCGTGGGACCCGATCACCGACTCCGCCGCGATCACCGCGATGCGCGTCGCGTGGATGCGCAGCCGGATCGCCTACGAGCACGTCGAGGGCGCCACCGCGCCGATCTTCGGCGACCTCGACGTCTCGCTCGACGCGCGCTACGACGACTTCCTCGCCTCGCTCGGCCCCACCGGGGATCCCGACCTGTTCGACGGCACCGGCGTGACCGGCATGCACGCGGTCGAGCGCATCCTCTACGCCCGCGACATCCGGACCGAGGTCATCGCCTTCGAGCGCCCGCTGCACGGCTATGTCCCGGCCGCCTACCCCGCGACCGGCAACCAGGCCGTGGCGTTCAAGACCCAGCTGGCCCAGAAGCTCATCGACGACACCACCGCCCTGCACGACCAGTGGCAGCGCGCCGCGATCGACATCGGCGCCGCATTTCAGGGCCTGGTCGGCCTGATGAACGAGCAGAAGGAGAAGGTCAACCTCGCAGCGACCGGCGAGGAGGAGTCGCGCTACGCCAACCTCACGCTGTTCGATCTGCGCAACAACCTCGACGGCACGAGCAAGGCCTACGCGCTGTTCCGGCCGTGGATCTCCGCCCGGCCCGGCGGCGGCGACCCCGACGCGAAGATCGAGGCCGGCTTCGCCGAGCTCGGGCAGCTCTACGCCGCGCTGCCCGGCGACGCGCTGCCTCCCGTCCCCGACGGCTGGAGCTCCGATCAAACCACCCCCGCCGATCTCGCCACCGCGTTCGGCAACCTGTGGCAGACCGTCCACCGCGACGTCGACCCCGCGCGCTCGGGCTCCGTCGTGTTCGCGATGAACCAGGTCGCCACGATGCTCGGGTTCCCCGAGTTCATCGAGGAGTGATGCCGCGATGTCGCGATCCTCGCAGATCACCGCCGCGCTCGCGGCCGGCGTGCTGGGCGCATGCGGCAGTGGCGGCGGCCCGGGGGACGCGCCCGAGACGTTCCTGGCGTTCTGCCAGGCGCGTTCCTGACCGAGATCGAGATCGGCCTCGCCGACCGCCTCGAGCCCGGCCTCCACGAGCTCTCGCCGCGCTTCCATTTCCGCCTCGACGGCTGGCTGCGCGCCGAGTACCCCCAGCACCCCCGCCCCGCCGCGCGCAGCTTCGGCCTCGGCCCAGCCGCCTACCTCGGCCGGCGGCGATGGTCCCCTTCGGCAAGCTGTGGTGGGCGCTCGGCGTCCACGCGCGGATCACCGATCCGTCCCACGACCTCCAGGCCGGCGAGCCCTACGGCCCGCTCTACGTCCGCTCGCTGATCGGATACGACCGGTAACCCGCGCCCTTCGCGGTTGCCAGCCGAGCGCGCTCAGCGTGGCTTGCTCGCCACATCGCGCGCGCTCGACTCCAGGCTCCATTCTTGCGGTCACACCACATCGACGGTGTGCTGCTGACTCTCGATCACGCGGCGGCCGTCCAGGGTGAGCCGCCAGCGCAGACCGCGATGCGTCAGCTCGGCGGTGTAGACCGAGTCGACGTAGAGCCGGCGGGCCCACGCCGCGGCGAGCGCGGTCGCGACCAGCAGCGGGAGCATCAGCGCGTAGTCGCCGGACAGCTCGCACGCCAGCACGGTCCCGGTCAGCGGCGCATGGGTGGTGGCGGCCATCGCCGCGGCGAGGCCGATCAGCGCGTAGGTCGGGGGCGAGCCGATCGCGCCGCCGAACACGGCGTGCAGGCCCCAGGCGTACAGCGCGCCGGCGCAGCCGCCGATCAGCAGCGTCGGGGTGAACGCGCCGCCCGGGTTGCCCGATCCGACCGCCAGCGCGGTGGCGATCGGCTTGGCGACGAGCAGCAGCGCGACCAGCCCGATCGCGAGCCGGCCGTCGAGCAGGGCGTCGAGCGGCTCGAAGCCGTTGCCGGCGACCAGCGGCAGCACCATGAGGATCGCGCCGCACAGAAGGCCGCCGACCGCCGGGCGCCACGGCAGCGGCAGCCGGCGCAGCAGCCGGGAGGCGAACCCGAGCAGGCGGAGGAAGCCGACCCCGATCGGCGCGGCGATCAGGCCGAGGCCGGCGACCGCGAGGAGCTCGGCCGGCGAGCCGAGCTGGAACGCGCGCTGGCCGTACAGCGGGGCGCCGCCGACCGCGTAGCGGGTCGCGAGCGTCGCGATCACGACCGCGATCACCATCGGCACGATCGCCTCGAGCACGACCACGCCGGTGACGATCTCGACGACGAACAGCACGGCGGCGACCGGCGCGTTGTACGCCGACGCGAACCCCGCCGCGACCCCGGTGGCGAGCACGATGCGCGCGGTGATCTTGTCGAGGTGGAACACCCGGCGCGCGGCCTCGCCCGCCGCGGCGCCGAACTGGATCAGCGGGCCCTCGCGGCCGAGCGAGTTGCCCGAGGCGATCGCCAGCCACGACGCGACCGCCTGCAGCACGCTGCGGGTCAGCGGCAGCCGGACCCGGCCGAGCACGATCGCCTCCATCACGAAGCCGACGCCGGCGCCCTCGCGGAGCCGCGCCGAGGCGACCAGGATCAGCCCGACGAGCAGGCCGCCCACCGCCGGCAGCACGATCCGCTCCTACGCCGGGACCGCCGCGATCATCGCGACGCTGCCGCCGGCCCCGAGCAGCCCGTCGACCGCGGTGAGCGCGCCGCGGAACGCGATCGCGAACCCGGCGGCGACCAGCGCCACCGCGATCACGGCCAGCCAGCGCTGCCACCACCGGGAGATTGGTGCGGTCACGTCGGTGGCAGCGTGGTCCGGGGCACCACCGAAGGCACGCTCGGCCACAGCAGGTGGTAGAGCCGGAGGCTGATCAGGAGCAGACCGTACTCCTGGAGATCGCCGCCGGAGTCGCGCAGCACCGAGAAGTTGAAATCGACCAGCGCGAGCGCGTCGCTGATCGTCCCCATCAGCTCGTCGATCTTGGGGGTCGTGATCTGCTTGTCGAACGCCCAGCTCGACAGCTTCGTGCGCAGCGCGTCGAACAGCGGCTTGATCCGGACGTGGAGCGACGCGACCCGGTTGGGACGCAGCCAGGTCAGGATCATCGCGGCGAGCGCGCGGACGTCGCCGGCCATCGCCTCGGGGCCCATCGCCGGCTCGACCAGGCCGATCATCGCCGGCATCACCAGGCGGGTCGCGGCCGCGCCCTTGAACAGCAGCGCGCCCGGCGAGATGTTGTTGTGCGCCATGCCGTGCTCGTGGAGCGCGGCGACCTGGCGGATCACCACGAAGCCGAGCGCGAGCGCGCCGTCGATGTTGAGGTCGAGCTCCGAGATCCGGTCGCCGAACCGCGGCTCGTCGACGTACTCGCTGAACAGCAGCAGCGACGACGTGTTGGCGTCGTAGATCACCTTGTGCAGCGAGGTGAGCAGGCCCTGGCGGACGCGCTTGAGCGTCGGCCAGAAGTACTGCTGCCAGTTCTCGACGAACGTGCGCGGATCGGTGACCTTGGTCAGATCGATCACCGTCACGAGCTTGGGGAAGATGTTGGCGTCGGGGAACTGGCCGCTCTCGACCTGGTCGGCGCGCGGCGCGGCGAGGAAGATCGGATGGCCGCGGACCCGGCCCAGGCTGCGCTCGACCGCGTAGCCCCAGGCGTAGACCGCGCGCTCGGCGGCCTCGACGATCTCGCTGGTGATCGTCGGGTCCTGGGTCTCCTTGAGCGCCGCCTCGTTGGTCCGGGTGCGCTCGGCGACCCGGCTCGACTTGCGGCTCGGTCGGTCATCGGGCAGCTCGCGCAGCGAGCTGCGCAGCTCGGCGACCACGGCCTGCACCGAGGGGAACCGCTGGTTGGGATCGCGCTCGATGCAGCCCTCGATCGCGGCGCGCAGCGCCAGCGGGAAGCCGTCGGGGTAGAACACCTTGCTCTTGCCGCCGACCACCACGCCCTCGGCGATCCGGATCAGCAGCGCCCACATGTCGTCGGCCGGGCCGTAGAGCAGCTGATCGGTGAACAGGCCGTGCAGCGCACCGCCGATCGCGTAGATGTCGAGCGCGGTGTTGATCGGCGAGTCCATCAGCGCCTGATCGATGGTCTCGGGGGCGACCGACCAGCCGGGCGAGCCGAAGATCCGCCCCTTGTAGTAGGTGCGGTAGGTCTGCGTGCCGAGGTCGTCGAGCGACATCGCGAGATCGAAGTCGAACACGTAGGCGACGTTGGCGCCCTCGTCGACCAGGATGTTGCGCAGCGTGAAGTCGCGGTGGATCAGCCGCGCGGCGTGCAGCGTCGCCAGCCCCTCGAGCGCCTGGAGCAGCAGCTTGGTGCGGGCGCGCGGCGTGAGGCTGTGCTTGGCGATCGCCTCGAGCAGCGTCATCCCCATGCGCGGCGTCACGAACAGGTAGTTGTCGGAGATCGGCGCCTGGACGTAGGTCGGCAGGATGTTGGGATGCTCGATCGCGGCGATCCGCGCCATCGCGGCGAGGTTGTTGTGGTGATCGCGGCGGGTGATCTCGTCGGTGCGGAGCTGGAACAGGTAGTTGGCGTGGAACACCTTGCCGACCACCGCCTCGATCGCGCCGGTCGCGTCGTCGCGGCGCTCGAGCTCGTAGACCGCGCCCATCCCGCCGTTGGACAGGTGCTTGCCGGTCGTGCGGTAGAGGTACCGGTTGTAGCGGAAGACGGCGTCGGGTTTGGTGAGGTCCTCGGACCTGAAGGTCCCGATCGAAACGGTTTCGACCCAGTCGGTCATCCTCGCCGGGGGAGACTGTACGCTGACGAGGGTCGGCCGAGCAACTCTTCGTGCGCGGCAAGCTGCTGATATCGCTAGGACTCCACTCGACGGCGGTATCTTGTCGCAGCGCCGCCCACCAGATGCGCACCCGTCGACGTTGTGGTACCCAGCGACTGTCCATGCTCGAGCATCGCCTGGCCAAGCTCGCGGCAGCTGCGACGTTCGTGCTCCTGGTGATCGGCGGGACCGTGAACCCGACGGGCTCGAGCCTCGCCTGCCCCGAGCCGACGCTGGTGTGCCACGGCCAGCTGTTCCCGCCGATGGTCGGCGGCGTGCTGTACGAGCACGGCCACCGGCTGGCGGCCATGACCGTGGGCCTGCTGCAGATCGCGCTCACGTTCGTGCTGCTGCGCCGCGG
The DNA here is from genome assembly GCA_041495365.1 of Kofleriaceae bacterium. Taxonomy (GTDB): domain Bacteria; phylum Myxococcota_A; class Polyangia; order Haliangiales; family Haliangiaceae; genus JABFXX01. The sequence continues at coordinate 7,344 of JBGQCL010000008.1, forward strand.
GCTGCGCCGGCTGGGCTGGATCTTGCTTGGCCTGGTGATCGCGCAGGGCGCGCTCGGCGCGATCACGGTCGGCTACAAGCTGCCGTGGTTCGTCTCGACCGGCCACCTGCTGCTCGGCATGAGCTACTTCGCCACCCTCATCTACACGGCGTTCCACACCCGTCCGGAGCCGACCGCGGCGGAGCTCGAGCGCAGCGAGACGGGGGGTAGAGCCCCCCGTGGGATCGACCGGCACGCGCGGCGGCGCGCCGAGCTCGGCGGCGCCCGGCGCTGGATCGCGGTCGCGTGCGGCGCGGTGTTCGCGCAGCTGCTGATCGGCGCGCTGGTCCGCCACCTCGGTGCGGCGATGGTCTGCCTCGGCATGCCGAGCTGCACGCGGTCCGGCGACTGGTGGCCCGAGGCGGGAGTGCAGGATCTCCACATGATCCACCGGGGGTTCGGCGTCGTGGTCGCGATCGTCACGACGGCGGCCGCGATCGCCGTGGTCCGCCGCGCCCGGTCGTGGCCCGCGCTCCGGCTGCTCGCGCTGATCGCGCCGGCGCTGGTCGTCGCGCAGCTGGCGCTCGGCATCTACACCGTGCTGACCCTGCGCGCGGTGCCGCTCGCGGTCGGCCACTTCGCCGGCGCCGCGAGCCTGTGGGCGCTGTGGATGTCGGCGTGGCTGCTCAGCGCGCCGCGCGCCCCGGCACACGCGCTCGCCGCGGACGACGTGCCCGCGCTGCACCCGGTGGGCGCGTGAGCGCAGCCCCGCATCTCGGCGTGCTGACTCGCCGCCTCGCGCCGGTCGCCGACCTCGTCGCGCTGGTCAAGCCGACGATCATGCTGATGGCGCTGCTCACCGCCGCCGGCGCGATGAGCCTGGCGCCCGGCGCGATCGAGCCCGGCCGCGCGCTGTGGCTGATCGCCGGCACCGCGCTGATCGTCGGGTCGGCCAACACGCTCAACATGTACCTCGAGCGCGACATCGACTGCCTGATGGCGCGCACCCGCCGCCGGCCGCTGCCGATGCACCGGCTGGCGCCGCGCACCGCCCTGGTGTTCGGTGGGCTGCAGGGCGCGCTGTCGCTGCCGGTGCTCGCGCGGGTGAACCTGGTGACCGCCGCCCTGGGGCTCGTCGCGCTGGTGCTCTACGTCGGCGTGTACACGCCCATGAAGCAGCGCTCGCACTGGGCGACCTGGATCGGCGCGATCCCCGGCGCGCTGCCGGCGCTGATGGGGTGGACCGCCGCGACCGGGCGGATCGAGCTCGGAGGGCTCGCCGTGTTCGGCGTGCTGCTGTTCTGGCAGATCCCGCACTTCCACGCGATCGCGCTGTATCGCCAGCGCGACTACGACGCCGCCGGCCTCAAGACCTTGCCGTCCGTCCACGGCCCGGCCGCGGCGCGCCGCCACATCGTCGGCTACCTCGCCGTCCAGGTCGCGGTCAGCCTGTCGCTGTGGCCGCTCGGCGTCGCCGGCCTGCCGTACCTGATCACCGCCGCTGCGCTCGGCGCCGCGGTGCTGGTGCAGGGCGGCCGCGGGCTCGCCACCGGCGGCGCGCGGTGGGCGCGCTCGGTGTTCCTCACCTCCATCGTCTACCTGCCGCTGCTGTTCGCCGTCATGGTGCTCGACGGCACGATGTAGCCTCGGCCGGACGGCCGGAGGTTCACCGAGGTTCACGAGGTCTCACAGAGGCTCTGGGAGGTTCAAGATGGCCTGGGAGCAGATCCACCCCGCGATCAACGCCGCGCTCAACTTCACCTGCTTCGTGTTCCTCGTGCTCGGCCGCATGGCGATCGCGCGCGACGACGTGGCGCTGCACCGCCGCCGCATGCTCGGCGCGTTCACCGCATCGGCGATCTTCCTCGCCTCGTACCTCGTCCGGTTCGCGACCACCGGCGTCCACCGCTACCCGGGCGACGGCTGGGACAAGACGCTCTACCTGGTCACGCTGTTCAGCCACATGGCGCTCGCGGTCGTGCTCGTGCCGCTGGTGATCGGCGCGCTGCGCCGCGCGCTCCGCGGCGACTTCGCCGCCCACAAGCGCCTGGTCCGCTTCACCTGGCCGATCTGGATGTACGTCTCGGTGACCGGGGTCCTGGTCTACTTGATGCTCTACCGCCTGGCGCCGGTTCTCCACACCTGACAGTTAAAAGCTGAGTAATATCAGATTTTTGGGTCATGGGGTGGCCGATTGTATCGGCACCGCCTGACCGATCGCGCTTGACCTATATTTGAAAATCGTTTTCAATATCAAATATGCCCAAGCCGCTCCTCGCCACCGCGCTGTCCGCGGCCGCGTTGCTCCCCGCCTCCACCGCGATCGCCGATCGCCGGGCGTACGGCACCACCTACGAGGCCGTGACCGCGCCGCGCGGCGAGATCGACGTCGAGACCTGGACCACGATCGCCCCGCAGGGCGAGGTCGAAGGCGGGCCGTCGTCGCGCGGCATGCGCGAGATGATCGAGCTCGAGTACGGCATCACCGATCGCTGGGACGTCGCGCTCTACAACATGCTCGACATGATCACGTCGGGGGACACGTCCAGCGGCTACGCCGGCTTCAAGGTCGAGACCCGGTACCGCCCGGCGGACCGCGGCGAGTGGTTCCTCGATCCGGTGCTCTACCTCGAGTTCCAGCAGCTGTTCCGCGGCGACGCCCACCAGAAGCTCGAGGGCAAGCTGATCCTCGCCAAGGACATCGGCAACGTGAACATCGCCGCCAACCTCGCGGTCGAGGAGGAGCGCCTGGCCGACGCGACCTGGAACACCGAGGTCGAGTACGCCGCGGGCACGTCGTACGCGCTGTCACCGGCGTGGATGATCGGCGCCGAGATCTTCGGCAAGGCCGAGAACGGCGAGATGGGCGGCGTCGAGAACCGCAGCTGGGCCGGCCCGGCGCTGTCGTGGGCCGGCGGCGGCCGCGGCGCGCTGCGCGGCGTGTGGGTCACGCTCGCCGGCGGCGCGGGCCTGACCAGCGAGTCCGACTCGTACTATGCCCGCCTGATCGTCGGCTTCCAGTTCCACTAGTGGTCACCTTGTCGACCAGATCCGCGTCGCCGCTGACCGTGACGCTCGCCGGCTTGCCCATCGTCACCTCGACGGTGAGCACGCCGGCGAGGTCGATGCCGTGGAACGCGGGGACCGTCCAGGGCTGGGTGGCCTGCGGCGGATCGGCGCTGTCCGGTGGATCCGCCCGGGCGAGCCCGAGCGCGAGCAGGATCGCAAATGCCGGGGTGAGGCCGAGACCGTAGCTCAGGAGTCGCTTCATGCCGTCAAGATGCGCCGGCCGGGCCGCCGGTTGACATCGCCTCGTACGCGAGCCCCCAGCGGATGCCGCGATCGCAGGTGATCAGCACCGGGGCGTCGATCCGCTGCAGGATCCGCGCGAAGATCGCCGCGCCGGCCGCGATCACGTCGGCGCGCTGCGGCTCGAGGCCGGGCATCGCCTTGCGCTCCGCGACGCTGGTCGCCAGCAGCCGCGCGTGCAGCACGTTGACGGCGTCGCGCGAGATCCGCAGGCCGGTCACCGCCTCGGGGTCGTAGCGCTCGAGGCCGAGCTTGACCGCCGCCAGGGTGGTCGCGGTCCCCGCCGTGCCGACCACCGGGATCGAGCGCGGCAGGTCCAGCCCGGCGAGCTGACGATCGATGTCGGCGCTCAGCGCGACGATCTCCGGCGCGGTCGGCGGATCGTTGTGGAGGTGGCGCTCGGTCAGCCGGACCGCGCCGATCGGGATGCTGGTCCGCGCGACGATCCGCCCGGCGTCGACCGCGATCACCTCGGTCGAGCCGCCGCCGACGTCGACCACCAGGTAGCGCGCCGAGGCCAGCTCGGGGAACGTGCGCGCCACCGCCAGCGCCGCGAGCTCGGCCTCGCGCTCACCGGCGATCACCTGGATCGGCGCGCCGAGGATCTGCTGGGCGGGGCCGAGGAAGTCGTCCGCGTTGGCGGCCTCGCGCGCCGCCTGGGTCGCGACCACGATCGGCTGCGCGATGCCGTGGTCGTCGATCACCCGGCGGTACTCGCGGCAGATCTCCAGGCTGGTCGCGATCGCGTCGGCGCCGAGCCGGCCGGTCGCGTCGAGCCCCTTGCCGAGCCGGCCGAACCGGCACAGGTCGGCGAGCGGGTGCATCGCCTCGTCGACGATCAGCAGCAGCAGCGTGTTGGTCCCGATATCGATCACGGCGATCGCCATGCTGCGGGTATAACGCCGGTGCGGTCCGGCGGGCCAGTCATGTGTTCCGCAGATCGAACAGCGATGACGTGTGCGCTGTGTGCGCCGGGGTCGCTCGACGGTGCGGCGCGATCGCCGTCGCCGACACCGAGGTGATCACCGTCGCGCGCGCGACAGCGCGACTGTCATCGCACACCGAGATCCGGTGATTTCATCAGATGTGTATTCGTCCAGAATTCCAGATCGCGTGTTTGTCATCTCCGACACGCCGCGTATCATGGGTGATGCGGCGCTCGACGAAGCTGCCCCGTGAGGGCGATCTCGCTGCGCGGCACGCGCCGCCGGTCACAGTCCGAGCTGCTTCGCAACGATCACCTTCATGATCTCGTTGGTCCCGGCGAAGATCCGGGCGACCCGGGCATCCATGAACGCGCGCGTCACCGGGTACTCGATCATGTAGCCGTAGCCGCCGAACAGCTGCAGGCAGGCATCGATCACCTCCTGGGCCATGTCGGTGGTCCAGAACTTGGCGAGCGAGCACTCCTTGACCAGGTACTTGCCGGCGACGTGCCCGGCGATCACCTTGTCGACGTAGGCCCGGCCGACCTCGACCTTGGCCAGGCACTCGACCAGCTTGAACTGGGTGTTCTGGAACTTGCTGATCGGCTTGCCGAACGCCTTGCGCTCCTTGGTGTACGCGATGGTGTCCTCCAGCACCTGCTCGGCGCCGGCGACCGCGCCGACCGCGACGCACAGCCGCTCCTGCTGGAGCTTCTGCATCATCATCATGAAGCCGCCGCCCTCGGGGCCGAGCCGGTTGGCGGCCGGAATCCGGCAGTCCTCGAAGAACAGCTCGGAGGTGTCCTGCGACGCCATCCCCATCTTTTGCAGCTTCTTGCCCTTGATGAAGCCCTTGCGGCCGGCCTCGACGACGAACATCGAGATCCCCTTGTGCGCGTTGGCCGGATCGGGGTCGGTCTTGGCCGCGACCACGACGATGTCGCACAGCTGGCCGTTCGAGATGAACGTCTTCTGGCCGTTGATCACGTAGTCATCGCCGTCGCGCACCGCGGTGGTCGCGATCGCCGCGAGGTCCGAGCCGGTGCCGGGCTCGGTCATGCCGAGCGCGGTGACCAGCTCGCCGGACGCGGTGCCCGGCAGCCAGCGCTGCTTCTGCTCGTCGGTGCCGAACGTGTACAGGTACGGGACCACGATGTCGGAGTGCAGCGACATCGCGAACCCGCTCTCGTAGGCCCGCGCGAGTTCCTCCATCACGATCACCGAGCACAGGAAGTCGCCGCCCGGTCCGCCGTGCCTCTCCTCGAGCCACGGGCACAGGAAGCCCTGGGCGCCGACCTTGCGCCAGGTCGCGCGGTCGACCTGGCCCTGGTCGCGCCAGCGCTCCTGGTGGGGGCGGATCTCGCGGTCGATGAACTGGCGAAACGCGTGACGGAACGTGTCGTGCTCGGCCGTGAACAGCGTGCGGTCCATCCTCGGGTCATATCATGCGGCCGCCGATCGGCCGCGACATTTGCCGCCGCGGCCACGCAGCCTATTTTGCGCTAGGCTGCCGCGCGCGTGGCATGGACCGTCGATCAACCCGGCGCGACGCTCGCCGCGTTCGTCAAGGCGAGGACCGGTGTGCCGTGGTCGGTCGCCAAGCGCCAGATCGCCACCGGCAAGGTGTTCGTCGACGGCGTGTGCGCGACCGCGGTCGACCTCCGGCTCGCGGCCGGTCAGCAGGTCGAGCTGCGCGCCGGCGCACCCCGGCCGCGCGATCCGATGCGCGAGGGCGTGCTAGTCCACGACGACGCCCACGTGGTCGTGATCGACAAGCCGAGCGGGGTCAGCAGCGTGCCCTACGAGGACCGCGAGACCGGGACCGCGATGGACCTCGTCCGCGGCGCGTGGCGGCGCCAGGGCAAGCCGGCGACCCAGGTCGCGCTCCACGTCGTCCACCGGATCGATCGCGCGACCAGCGGCCTGCTGATGTTCGCCAGGACCAAGCCCGCCGAGCGCGGCCTCGCCGCCCAGCTCCGCGCCCACACCGTCGCCCGCAGCTACCTGTGCGTCGCCCATGGCGCCGTCGCGCCGGGCCAGCCCGGAGTGCTCCGGATCGAATCGTACCTGGTGCGCGACCGCGGCGACGGCCTGCGCGGCTCGACCACGCGGCGCGATCAGGGCAAGCGCGCGGTCACCCACGTCGAGGTCGTGCAGCCGCTGCGCGGCGCCACGCTGTGCCGCGTCCGCCTCGAGACCGGCAAGACCCACCAGATCCGGATCCACCTCGCCGAGGCCGGCCACCCGCTGGTCGGCGAGGAGGTCTACGTCCGCGACCACCGCGGCCCGGTCATCGCGTCGCCGCGGCTGCTGCTGCACGCCGCGACGCTCGGCTTCGACCACCCGGTGACCGGCGCGCGCGTCGAGCTGTCGTCGCCGCTGCCACCCGACTTCACCGCGGTGCTGGACGCGCTCCGCCGCGCATGACGGCGATCCGGCCGGCGGCGGTGCGCCGCGATCGGGCGATCAGCGCGGTCCAGAGCCCGGGGTCGAGCCCCGGCTGGCGTCGTACGGGACCTCTTGCTCGACGACCTCGATCTGGATCGTGACGGTGCCGAGCGGATCGCCGCCCTGCGCGAAGTCGAGCGTGACGCGGTGCTGCCCGAGCTGGTCGGGCCGCAGGAAGAACACGCAGCGGTCGCCCTGCGGAAAGATCCGCGCGTGGGGCGGACCGAGGACATGCACGCCCAGACCGCCCAGCACGACATCCATGCGCAGGCCGCGGCGGACCTCGAACGTTGCGTCGATCGCGCTGCTGTCCGGCGGGTGCGGCACGAGCGCGACGGTCAACGGGAAGCGATCGCACGCCCGCGCGACCCGGACCGGACAGCTGATGTCGACGTACCGGGTCACGGCCGCCTCGCGCACGGCTCCGCTGTCGCCGGCCTGCACGCTCGACGGCACCGCACGGCCATCCTCGCCGGCCGGCTCGATCGCGAACTCCCTGGTCGAGCGCGCCGGCTCCCCGTCCTGGCCGGACGGCCCGATTCCCTGCCCGATTCCCTGCCCGATTCCCTGCCCGATTCCCTGCCCGATTCCCTGCCCGATTCCCTGATCGAGGAGGAAGCACAGGAGGTAGGCCTCGGCGGTCCGGCGCGGCCCGGGGGCGTTGGCCTTGACGCGGAAGTCGGCGGCGAGCTGGCGGCGCTGGTAGCTGCGGTAGAGCGCCATCGGATCGATCTCGCGGGCGTGCTCGAGCTCCTCGATCTGGCGGCCCAGCACCGCGGCGGCCCACGCCGGGCTGGCAGCCGGCACGCCCTGGCGCTGCATCTCGCGGCGCAGCGTGGCCAGCTCCTCGCTGGTCATGTTGAACAGGAACTCCTCGAACGCGGCGATCTCGTCGGCGCTCATCCCCTCGCGGCCGAAGAACTCCAGGACCTCGGGGCGGCAGTTCTCGCCGACCAGCCGGAAGGTCTCGCGGGCGCCGAGCAGCGTGCCGTAGGCGCTGTTGATCCGGTTGCGGGCGTACCACGCCGATTCGAGCAGCGGCGCGAAGTCGTCGATCTCGAGCGCCGCGTCGTCCCACACCGTGATCAGCTGGTCGGCGGCGCGCTGCTTGGTCGGCAGGCCGACGTCGGGCATGCGCAGCACGGCGAGCAGCAGCTCCTCGGCGAGCAGGGTGTAGATCGACTGCGCGAGCTCCTCGCGCAGGTCATGGGCCATCCGCGCCGGGTCGGGCGCGTCGCCGAGCATCGTGGTCGCCCGCACGAAGCCGCGCAGCAAGTTGATCTTGGCCAGCAGATACGTGCGTGACTGGGACGCCTTGAGCGGGAGCACGAGGTCGCCCGACAGGCCGTCCAGCGTGCACAGGTGATCGATCAGGGTGGTCGCGTCGCGGGTCTCACCGGCGAGCGAGATCGGCCGGCGCAGCGGGCGCTGGCGTTCGAGCAGCTCCGAGGTGGCCTTGAGCTCGGCGATCAGTCCCTGCAGGGTCAGCGCGTCGCCGGGCGAGCGCGCCGCGACCGCCGCCATCGCCTCCCACACCAGCTCGGCCTCGCGCCGATCGAAGACGCGGGCGCCGGCCAGCGGACTGCGCTCGAGGCGGACGTCGGTGTGCGAGCCAGCCTCGGCGTCGAACGCGGGTACACCCGGTGGGCGCCCGGCGGGCGTGCTGCGCACACCTGCGGGAAGACGGACGCCGGCACGATCGATGTCTGACACGCGTGAGTGCCGATACCCCGGCACGTGAGAATTGTGCCTGCGCCGTGCGGGGCGTTCAAGAGCCAGCCGCGGCCACCTGCTCGACGAGGCCCGCAGCCCCCAACGTCCGCCGTGGCCGTCTAACGCAGGAGTCGGGGCTCAACCGACACCGGCGGCGTTTCGGGGGCCGGCACCGGCGCCGGCGGCTCGACGCGCGCGGGCAGCTGCGCCGGGAGCTCGCGCGGCGGCGGCTCGATCCGGTGCAGGTCGACGCGGCGATCGGGAGCGCTCCGGATGCGGATCAGCGCGCGCAGCCAGATCGCAGCGACCGAGGCGCCAACCAGCGCCGCCGGCAGCCCGAGCAGGCCCGCGCCACCGAACACGGTCATCGCCAGCGCGGCGGGGAGCTCGCCTCCCGGGGCCGCGGTGAGCCGGGCGCGCCGGGTCAGCGCGATCGCGGCCGCGCCGGAAATGACCAGCGGCAGACCGAGCACGGTCAGCGCGAGCTCGGCGACCCGGGCCGCCCCGCGCGTCGCCGGGTGCGGCAGGACCACGGTCTGGATCAGGCCGCGCGCCGCGCCGTCGCGGGCGGTCGGATCGGTCGCGAGCAGGGCGCGGATCTCGTCGCCCGACAGCTTCGGCCGCTCGGTCACGGCGCGGCGCGCCCCGCAGTGCGGGCACACCGCCAGGCCGTCGTTCATCTTGCCGCCACAGGCATCGCACGCGATCACCGCCATCCCCACGAGCGTAGCGCGGTGGTCGCGGCGCGCCATCCGCGCACCGCACGGCGGACTCGCGTATCGTCCGGCGACCCGCCGTCCGGGAGCTCGCCATGACGTCCCCCTCCGACAAGTCCCCGAGCACGCTCGCGATCCGGTTCGCCACGCCGGCCGACGTCTCGACGATCCTCCACTTCATCCACGCCCTGGCCCGCTACGAGAAGCTCGAGCACGAGGTCGTCGCCGACGAGGCCGGGCTGCTCGCCACGCTGTTCGCGCCGCGGCCCGCCGCCGAGGTCCTGCTCGCCGAGCTCGCCGGCAGCGCGGTCGGCTTCGCGCTGTTCTTCCAGAGCTACTCCACCTGGCTCGCCAGGCCGGGGCTGTACCTCGAGGACCTGTTCGTCGAGCCGGCGGCGCGCGGCCAGGGCATCGGCGTGGCCCTGATGTCGGCGCTGGCGCGGATCGCGGTCGAGCGCGGCTACGGCCGGTTCGACTGGGCGGTGCTCGACTGGAACACGCCGTCGCTCGAGTTCTACCGCGCGCTCGGCGCCGTGCCGCAGAGCGACTGGACGGTGCAGCGCCTGACCGGCGCGGCGCTCGACCGGCTGGCCGGGCGGTGGCCGGGCGCGATCGCAACCCCGTAGCAGATCCGGGGCGGCGACAGCCGGATCCTCGTCGATCCGCTGCGGACCGACGAGGTCAGCCCGGAGTTCTCGGCCGAGATCAGCCAGCCCCGGTGCCCCAAGGTAGGTGGCCGAGACCATCGCGGGAAGTATTCGAGCGCGGCGGCCGGGAACGCAAGCGCGCGTTCTAGGCCGCCGGGCTCGGCGGCACCACCGGCGGCGCGCCGGCGAGCTCCGGCGGAGGGGCCGGCGCCTCGTGGAGCTCGGCCTTGACCGTCGCGACCGTGACCTGCAGCGCGGCCAGCTCGGCGCGGAACGCGGCCCGCGTGCGCATGTAACGCTCGTAGAACTCGGAGGCCGTGCGCACGGTCTGGGCGAGCTCGCCGGTCGCCCTGGCCCGCACGCGCTGGAGCTCCGCGGCGTGCTCGGCGAGCTCGGCGTCCACGGCGCGCCGGCGCGCCGCGGACTCGGCCTCGAACGCGCGCTGCGCCCCGGCGCGCTCGACGTCGAGTGCGTCGCGGCGCACCGCGATCTCGCGCTCGATATCGGCGACCGCGGCGAACCGGCGGCGCATGCGGATCCGCTCGACGAGCATCCAGATCTCGAGGATCGCGAGGGCGACGGTCGCCACCGCCAGGCCGATCGCGAGTAGCTTCCAGCTCGCCGCGTCGCCACGTGGAACCGCGGTCCAACAAGGTGCTCGCATCCTGCGCCTCCTCCAGCGGGCGGTGTCGCCCCCCGGACGACACCGTTGCACACCGCGCGGCGGATGTCGGTCACGCCTGGGGTAATGCCGGCGCGATCGCCCGTCAGGCGCGGTTCACCGGGTGCCCGCCGCGATCGCGCGCGCGACGCGGATCCCGTCGAGCGCGGCCGACACGATGCCGCCCGCGTAGCCGGCACCCTCGCCGCACGGGTACAGGTCTTCGAGGTCGGGCGACACCAGGCGATCGCGGTCGCGCGGGACGCGGACCGGGGACGACGTGCGCGACTCGACGCCGACCAGCACGGCGTCGTCGGTGAGGTAGCCGCGCATCTGGCGGTCGAACGCGGGGAGCGCCTCGCGCAGCCGGGCGGCGAGCGGCAGGCCGGTCGCGTCGAGCACGGCGGCGACGTCGCCGGCGGCGAGGCCGGGCTGGTAGCTGGTGGCCGGCACGGTCGACGACGCGCGGCCGCGCAGGAAGTCGGTCGCGCGGGTCGCGGGCGCGCGCAGCTCGCCGCCGCCCGCTGCCGCCGCCGCGCGCTCGAGCCGGCCCTGCAGCACGGTGCCGCCGAGCGGCAGGGCCAGGCCGAGACGCGCGAGGTCGTCGACCGAGATCGCGACGACCAGGCCGGAGTTGGCGAACGGCGAGTCGCGGCGCGACAGGCTCATGCCGTTGACCACGACCCCGTCGGGCTCGGTCGCGGCGGGGACGATCCAGCCGCCGGGGCACATGCAGAACGAGAACGCGCCGCGGCCGTCGTCGGGGGTGAACGCGAGCTTGTACGCCGCGGCCGGCAGCGCGGGATGCCCGGCCGCGCGGCCGTACTGGATCCGGTCGATCAGGGGCTGCGGGTGCTCGATCCGGACGCCCATCGCGAACGGCTTGGCCTCGAGGCGCACGCCGGCGCGCCCGAGCAGGTCGTGGACGTCGCGCGCCGAGTGGCCGGTCGCGATCACGACCGCGCGCCCGGTGAGCTCGCTGCCGTCGGCGAGCCGCACGCCGATCGCGCGGCGCTGCCCGTGGTGCCCGGCGATCACGAGGTCGACGGCGCGGGCACCGAACCGGATCTCGCTGCCGACCGAGGCCAGGGTCTGGCGCAGCGCGGTGATCACCCTGGGCAGCTGGTTCGAGCCGATGTGGGGCCGGGCATCGATCAGGATGTCGTGGGGCGCGCCGTGGGTCGCCAGGATCTCGATCACGTCGCGGACGTCGCCGCGCTTGTGCGAGCGGGTGTAGAGCTTTCCGTCGGAGTAGGTCCCTGCACCACCCTCCCCGTAGCAGTAGTTGGAGTCCGGATCGACGCGGCCGTGCTGGGTCAGCCCCTTGAGGTCGCGGCGCCGCGCCTGCACGGGCTTGCCGCGGTCGACGATCACCGCGGGGATCGCCGCGCGCGCGAGCTCGTAGGCGCAGAACAGGCCGGCCGGCCCGCCGCCGACGATCACGACCGGCGGCCCGTGGCCCTCGCGCACCGGCGCGCCGCCGAGCGCTGCGTCGCCGGCGGCGCCGACCACGACGTGGAACCGGACCCGGCCGTGCCGGGCGTCGAGCGATCGCTTGCGGATCTCGAGCGGCGGCAGCTCGGCCGGCGATCCGCCGAGCCGGGCGGCGAGCTTGCGGGCGAGCACCGCCGGCGCGTCGGCCGCGGGCGCGAGCTCGTCGAGCTCGAGCTCGAGCTCGAGCGTGAAGTCGTCGTCGGGCGAGACCCGCATCCGCGACATGGTAGCGGACTGCGCCGGGGTGTAGCATCCGGACATGGAGCTGAGCGACGGCCAGCTGCTCGAGCAATGGCGCGCCGGTGACACGGTGAGCGGCGAGGCGCTGTTCGAGCGCTACTACGACATGGTCGAGCGGTTCTTCCTGAACAAGGTCGCGAGCGGCGTGCAGGACCTCGTGCAGGAGACGTTCATGCGGTGCGTGGAGGGCCGCGAGCGGATCCGCGACCACGACCGGTTCCGGACCTACATGTTCGCGATCGCCTACAACGTGCTGACCGCCTACCTGCGCGAGCGCTACCGCAGCGACCGCGCGATCGACCTCGCCGAGATCTCGATGTGCGACGTCGCGCCGGGCCCGAGCTCGCTGATCGCGCGGCAGCGCGAGCACCGGCTGCTGATCGAGGCGCTGCGCGCGATCCCGATCGACGACCAGGTGATCCTCGAGCTGCACTACTGGGAGCAGCTCACGACCGCCGAGATGGCCGAGGTCATGGCGATCCCGATCGGCACCGCGCGCGGCCGGCTGCAGCGCGCGCGGACCCGGCTCGAGGAGGAGATGCAGCGGCTCGCCGATTCGCCGCGCGACCTCGCGTCGACGATGGCGCGGCTCGACGACTGGGCCGCGGAGTGCCGCGAGCGCCTGGACAGCTATCGCGTCGCCGCGGTGCCCGCCAGCGGCGCCACGGCGCGCAGGCCGGCCTCGGTGTAGACCCGGCGCCACTCGGCGACCGCGGCGGCCGCCACGCCGTGCCGGGCGGCGAGTTCGTCGAGCGTGGCCCGCCCGGCGAGCAGGTCGTGGACCGCGGCCTGGATCGCCTCGGCGGTGAGCGCGGGACCCGGGGCGGCGGCCGCCGGAGCGCCCGCCGCGGCGGTGCGGACCTCGGCCACCGGGGCCGGCTCGGCGCGCTGGCTCGCCCGCGCCACCGCCGCGATCCGCGCCGCCGGATCGCCGAGCGCGATGTAGCCGGCGAGGTCCTGCAGCACCATCCAGCGATGGCCGAGCCGGGCCCGCGGATCGCCGGCGGCCGGCTCGGCTGCGGCCGCCGCGTCGGCGGCGATCACGATCTCGGCCTGGACCTGGTTGCGCGCCCGCATCAGGCTGCCGCCGAGCGCCAGGCCGACCCGCGTGCCCTTGACCAGCTGCGCGACCAGCTCGTGGAACCGGCGATGGCGCTCGCCGCGCGACATCTTGTCGAGATCGCAGAACCCGTAGCTCCACGCCAGGTCGAGGTGGCCGATCACGGCGAGCGGCCCGTCGGGGTTGGCGAGCGCCGCCTGGGGCAGCGCGGCGAGGAACGGCGGCTCGCCCTCGGCGGGCAGCGACGCCAGCACCGGCGCGAGGTCGGCGTCGTGCTCGCCGGCCGCCGCGAGCCGCGCGAGCCAGTGGTGGTACGCGCTGTGGGCGGGCGTGCCGGCGCCGAAGCACGCGAACATCAGCCACACCCCGCCGGGGACGAACGGCGCCTTCGCCAGCACCTCGGCCTCGAGGGTGTGGCCGCCGCCCAGACACAGCGCACCCTGCCGCGCGCGGCGGCGCTCCGGCGAGCCCCAGCCGTCGCGCGGTGCGCCCTCGCCGTGGCTGCACGAAAACACCACGCCCGGCCCGGCGGCGGCCTCGATCAGGCGATCGGCGGCGCGCGCCGGATCGTCGTCCTCGATCGCTGCGATCGGGTCCGCGGCAAACCGCCCGGCGCCGCGCTGCTGCTCGGCATCGGCGATGCATGGCTGCATCAGCAGCCGGCGGCCGAGCTCGGTGGCCGGCGTGCCGTCGCGCACCGTGAAGTACACGGCGCGGGCCGGGCCGCGGGCCGGGGCGCGCTCGCTGCGCAGCAGCTTGTCGACGTAGGCCGCGTAGCCGGCGTCGGCGTCGAACCCGAGGCGGCCGACGTGGAACGCCGCGGCGAGCACCTGCTGGAGCTCGAACGACACCTGGTCGGGCCGCCCGAGCACCAGCAGGTAGCCGGGGATCGCGTCATGCATCGCGTTATCGACCAGCTTGCGATCGATCCACGCGGCGGCCCTGGCCGCGGTCATGTCCGGCGGCACGCGGTAGACCGGCACCTCGGCGTCCTGGTCCGCGGCGCGCCGCTCGATCAGCGGTCTCGCGAGCGCGAGTAGCCGATCGCCGACCTCGCCGGTCGGCGCGATCACGCCCCAGCCCTGATCGCGCAGCGAGTTGGGATCGCCGCCCGGATCGACGTAGCTCTGCGGCCGCGGGTCGCCGTCGGCCTCGCCCGCCTCGCCCGCCTCGCCCGCCTCGGTGAGCGCCCGTACATCCAGCCCGCGTGCCAGCGCGGGGCCGGCATCACCGCGGCTCAGGAACAGCTCGATCGAGGGCCGATCGGATCGCATCGGATCTCACGCTCCCCGATTGAGGCCGGCGCCGTCAACGGGCATACTCCGATCGCGGGAGGTCCCTTGGATCTGTTGCTCGCGCACGGAGACGACGGGAGTCCGATTCTCGATCACACGACCGATCCGGGCACCGCGGCCGCCACGGCGAACCCGGCGGCGCGGCGCACCGAGCGGTTCCTCGCCGACATCACCGCGAACGCGGACGACCTCGCGCACCAGGGCTGGGCGGTGGTCGCGCCGGCGGACGCCGACGGCGCGCGGCTCGAGGCGCTGGTCCGCGAGCTGATCGCGGCCCGCGCCGAGGACCAGGGCGCCGAGGTGCTGTCGATCCGGGTGCCGCCGGGCATGGACTCCGCCGCGGCGAACGCGTGGAAGGCATCGGTGTACCCGACGCTGTACGGCGAGGACGAGGCGCGCCGGCCGCGCTACCTGCTGATCCTCGGCGATCTCGATCGCGTGTCGCTCGACACCCAGCACGTGCTCGCGCAGGACGGCATCACCGGCCGGCTCGCGTGCCTGGACGACGATGGCTACGCCGCGTACGCCCACAAGGTGCTGGCGTGGCAGCGCGCACCGTCGCAGCAGGACCGCGCGCGGGCGCTGTTCTACACCGTGCACGACGGATCGAGCGCGACCACCGCGGGGTACAGCAAGCTGATCGTGCCGTGCCACGATCGCTGCGCGCGCGCGGCGCGCGACAAGCCGCGGACGTTTCCGGCCAGCGCGGTCGAGTCCCACGGCGCCCCGTCGCCGGATCCCGACGAGCTGCTCCGGCTGGCGGCGGCGCGCCACCCATCGGTGCTGCTGTCGATGAGCCACGGCATGGGGCCGCCGCGGCGCCGCCGGTGGTCGCCGGCCGAGGCCCGCGAGCTGCAGGGCGCGATGAGCTTCGGCTCCGAGGGCGCGCTCGAGGTCCGCGACCTGGCGTCCGCGCCGTTCCTGCCCGGCGGGCTATGGATCTACTTCGCGTGCTTCGGCGCTGGCACGCCGCGCACGAGCGCGTACCATCACTGGCTGCAGATGCTCGCGGATCAGGGGATGGCCGAGCTCGGGCCGGTCAACGAGACGCTGCGCGGGCTCGACGAGGGCGGTGGCTTCGTCTCCGGGCTGGGCAAGGCCGCGCTCGCCAACCCCAGCGGCCCGCTCGCGGTGCTCAGCCACATCGACCTGGCCTGGAGCTACAGCTACGAGGAGCTGCGGGTCGGCGGCGACCACGACTCCCGGCGGGTCAGCGGCTCGAACCGCAGCCTCAACTTCTTCCAGCTGATCAGCAAGCTGATGTCCGGCGCGCGGGCCGGCGCGGCGTCGCTCGCGCTCAAGCTCCGGCTCGGCGCGGTCGGCGCGGAGCTCAACGCGCACTACGATCGCTGCAAGCGCACCGGCGAGGTCGAGGGCGCCGACCCCGACGAGCGGCTCGCGCTCGGCAACCTGTGGATGCTGCACCAGGACCTGCTCGGCTTCACGCTGCTCGGCGATCCGGCGATCCGGCTGCCGCTGGCGAGCGGCGATGGCGAGCCGGGCGCCGCCGCACCGGCGGAGCGCGGCGCCGCCGGCCCCGGTCCAGGCACCGCGGGTGCGGAGGACGCGAGTCGCCGCGCCGAGATCGCGGTCGACCCCGAGGCGCTCGAGCGCCTGGAGCGCGCGGCGCTCGCCGTCGCAGGCGGCGACAGCCCGGGCGTGGTCGCCGCCCAGCTCGGCATCCCGCGCAGCGAGCTCGTCGAGGCCGCCGAGGCCTATCGCGAGGCCGGCCGGGCGGCGCTGTCGGAGCTGCTCGCCCGGCGCGAGCCGGAGAAGGGTCGCGGCGGATGACCCAGGACACCCGCAACCCGCCGGGCGGAGCGGCGAGTGCCGCGCTGGCCCAGCTCCTGATCGGCAACGGCGTCGACGCCACGACCGGCGAGTACCTGCTGCCGCCGATCGACGTGCGCGAGCTCGCGCGGCTGGCGACCGGCGCCCGGCTCGACGGCCCCGACCTGATCGATCTGCGGGGCAAGACCCTCCAGGCGCGCCAGGGCCCGTTCACGACGGTCGAGGGCGTCGACCCCAACGACCTGGCGCAGACCGGCTGGGCGGTGGTGTTTCCCGCCGTCGATGCCGGCTCGGAGGTGGCATCGCGCCAGGCCGCCATCCGCGACGCGCTGGCGCCGCTGCTGGCGCTCCGCCGCGCGGCCGCCGGCGCGCTCTACCGCGAGTACACCGGCGAGCTCGGCTATCCGCCCGGCGAGACCAAGCAGCAGTACCTGGCGCGCCTGGGCGCCGGCCCCGGCCCCGCGCGACCCGAGAAGGTGCCGTACTACCTGCTGCTGGTCGCGACCCCCGAGGAGATCCCGTTTCGCATCCAGTACCAGCTCGACGTCCACTACGCGGTCGGCCGGATCGCGTTCGACACCGTCGAGGAGTACGCCCGCTACGCGCACAGCGTGGTCGACGCCGAGACCGGCCGCGCCGGCCGCCCGCGCCGCGCCGCGTTCTTCGGCGTCGCCAACCCCAACGATGCCGCGACCCGGCTCAGCGCCGATCACCTGATCCTGCCGCTGGTCGAGTACACCGACGGCCGGCGGCCGCAGCACGGGTTCACCGTCGACAGCCACCTGGGCGACGCGGCGACCCGCGGCAAGCTCACCGAGCTGCTCGGCGATGCCCCGGCGGTGCTGTTCACCGCCAGCCACGGCATGGGCTTCCCGTGCGGCGACGCCGGCCAGCGCGATCACCAGGGCGCCATCCTGTGCCAGGACTGGGGCGGGCCGGGCACCCCGGTCGCCCGCGAGCACTACTTCGCCGGCGACGACATCCCGCCCGGCGCCGACCTGCGCGGCATGATCGGCGTGCTGTTCGCGTGCTACGGCGGCGGCACGCCGATCCGCGACGAGTTCACGCGCCGCGCGCTCGGCGACGCCCAGGCCCGGCAGCTCGCCCCCGCCGCGCTGCTCGCCCGGCTGCCCCAGCGCCTGCTCGCCCACCCCGGCGGCGGTGCGCTGGCCGTCGTCGCGCACGTCGACCGCGCGTGGGGCAGCGCGTTCCTGTGGATGGACGCGCAGGGCAAGCGCGCGACCCAGCGCCACCTCGACGTGTTCGAGAGCCTGCTCGACAGCGTGCTCGGCGGCAAGCGGCTGGGCTGCGCGATGGAGGCGCTCAACCTGCGCTACGCCGAGCTCGCCGCCGATCTCAGCGAGCGGATCGAGCAGATCCAGCTCTACCAGGAGCCCTACGAGGACGCCGAGCTCGCCCACATGTGGATCTGCAACAGCGACGCGCGCAACTACGCCGTGATCGGCGATCCCGCGGTGCGCATCCCGCGCGCCGACGAGCACAGCGCGCAACGCTCCGCGGCGCCGGAGGTCGGCCGGCCCGCCGCGGCAGCCCCGAGCCCGACCCAGGCGGCCCAGACAGCGACGGAGAGGTCCGACATGCCGGAAGCCCACGACCCGCAGGACAGCCACGATCCGATCACCGGGAACTACCCGGTCGTGCACGACGACGATGCCCCGCGCACGCGCGCGGCGATCGAGCCCGCGTCGTACGGCTGGTTCGGCGGCAAGGACGACAAGGAGCCCCGGGCGCTCGCGCGGCTCGGCAACAAGGTCGCCGAGGTCCTCGCCGAGGTGTTCAACGACGCCGCGGTGCTCGAGGTCAAGACCTACACCAGCGACGACCTCCAGGCGGTCGCGGCCGGCCAGCCGCTGCCGGCGACCGGCGCGCGCCTCCGCGCCTACACGCGGTGCAAGCTCGACGGCGACACCGAGGTCTGCGTGCCGGTGACGTCCGCCGGCGCGATCGACGAGGCGCTGTGGACCCTGCACGTCGAGATGGTCAAGCAGGCCCAGGCGCACCGCGCCGAGCTGCTCAAGACCGTCCTGTCGCTGTTCACGTCGCGCCTGGGCAAGTGAGCGCGACGTTCCGCCTCGAGGATCTCGGCGGCGACCTCGCGGCGGCGCTGCCCGACCTCGCAGTCGGGCCGTGGCGCTACGCGCCGGCGGGCCTGGTCGCGTTCGATGCCGGCGAGCCGTCCGCGCCGCGCTGGCGCGTCGACCTCGGGCGCGACGCCGCGGCCGGCCACCACGCGCTCGCGGGCGGGGAGCGCAGCGTGGCCGAGACCCACGCCCTGCTCGACGACGTGCCGCGCCGGCTGGCCGACGCGCTCGACCGGGCGCTCGCCGCGCGACCGCGCACCTCCGGGTCGCCCGCGCCGCTCGCGCCGGAGCTCGTCGCGGCGCACGGCGAATCCCCCACGTGGGGGCAGCTCGCTTCACCGGCCGATCGCGCTGCCCCGCTCGCCCCGACGCGCGCGACCGACGCCCAGCTGATCGCCGCGCGGACTGGAGAATCCACCGCCTCCCCCACGTGGGGGAGGCTCGCTTCGTCGAGCGATCTGGGCGCTGCGCTCTCCCCGGAGCGCATCACTGACTCCAGCCTGGTTGCCGCGCGGACCCGTGAATCCGCCGCCGCCACCACGTGGGGGCAGCTCGTTTCACCGGCCGATCGCGGTGTCCCGCTCGCTCCGGTGCGCGCCGCCGAGGGCCGCCTGATCGCCGCGCTTACCGGCCGCGCCGCGCCGCTCGAGCTCGATCAGCTCGCGTGGTCGGAGGAGCAGGCGGTGGCGGTGGCTGAACCGGACGACGGACGGCTCGGCCGGCTGCTGGACCGCGTCGCCGATCTCGCCCGCGGCCGCTCGCGGATCGAGACCCGCGTCGAGGGCACGCTCGTCGCCCAGAGCATCACCACGCTGACCGGCGACACCGAGCTGTGGATCGCGCCGCGGCTGTCGCTGACCGGCGCCCGGCTCTACGCGCGCTCCGCCGCCGTCGCGGTGCGCACGCGGCACGCCTGGGCGCGGATCCTGACGCTGACGGTGCGCGGCGCCGGCCGGCTCGCGATGCTCGGCCTGCCCGGCGGCGCGATCTCCGCCGTCCCGCTGGTGTGGCGGTTCGTCCGCGACGTGCTCCACGAGCTTCGCCGGCGCGACGCGGCGCTGCGCCCGGCGGTGTGAGCCGGCCACGGAGGGTCAGCGCGCTCACCGCTCTCGCCCCACCGCCACGCGTGCTGTGGGAGGTCGTCGACGTGCTGTTCCTCCGAGGGGGGTGCAGCACGCCGCGACGTCGCCGGGTAGCCGGGTTGACCTTGTCCTCGACGATGACCTTGACCGGAACCTTGACCTCGACGGCACGTACGGCGACGTGGACGTCGACCCCAGCCTTGACCTTGCACCTCGACCCTCGTGCCCGTGGCCGATGACCGTGCCATGTTGAGCTCGCAGCGTCTCGAGGCCTACCGGCGCTCGATCGAGCTCCCCGCCCTTGCGATCGAGATCATCGCCGAGCTTCCCGCCAAGGCGCACGCCGACCGGCTCGGCGGCGACCGTGAAGCCGGATCTGGCGCGACGCCGCGCCGGCGCGCTACCGCGGCACGTACACGAACTCGGCCGTGCTGCACACCGCGAACGTCTGGCCGTTGACGACGTACGGCCGGAACCGCCAGCCGCGGACGGCGGCGATCAGCTTCCTGTCGTACTCGTCGTAGCCGGTCGCCTCGGTCAGCGTGGTCTGGGTCACCGCGCCCACCGTATCGACGCACAGCCGCACCGTCCCCTTCACGCTGCTCACGCCGTCCCGGATCATCGTGGATCGCGTCTCCTTGCTGGGGTGCACGTCGGTGTCGCCGGCGACCCGCTGGAGCTCGAGTGCGCTCGGCGCGATCGGCACCGGCTTGACCTGGGCCGGAGCCGTGGTCGCAGACGGGGCCCTGGGCGCGGACGGCGTGGGTGCGGACGGCGGGGGGGCGGCCGGCGTGGGCGCGGACGGCGTGAGCCCGGCCGTGGGCCCGGCCGGCGGGGGCGCGGACGGCGTGAGCCCGGACGGCGGGGGCGCGGCCGTGGGCGCGGACGGCGGGGGCGCGGATGGCGGGGGCGCGGACGGCGGGGGCGCGGCCGGCGTGGGCGCGGCCGGTTCGGTCCTCGCGACCACCGCGGGCTCCTTCACCGGCGGCGCCGAGTGATCGGTGGGCGCGGCGGATCCGCCGCTCGGTTCTGGAGCGGGACCCGGCGCCGGCGCGGAGGACGGTTCCGCGGGCGCAGAGGACGGTTCCGCGGGCCCCGACGGCGGCTCCACCGGCGCAGCCGTCGCGACGATCTCCGGCGCGGTCGCCGGAGTCGACCGCGCGGTCGGCGCAGGCGAAGGTGTGCCCGCCGGAGGCGACGGCGCGGTCGACGGGTTCGCGGTGGTGGTCGTCATCGCGGGAGGCCGCGCGGACGTGGTCGGGCGTGGCGAGGCGGCGACGGTCGCGAGTGGCGCGTGCCTCGCCGCCGCCTGCGGCGGTGCTTCCGTCGGCGCGGGCGATGTCGCGGCCGGCGCCGCCTGCGTCGCCACGGCCGCCGCGGAGACCGGAGCGGTCGTGTCCGCCGTCGGCGCCGGATCCGTCCCCTCCGCAACCAGCGGCGTGTGCGCCGTCGATGGCGAGGCCGCGGCGGTCGGCCCGCGCGAGCTCGCCGCCGTCGAGCCCCGCATCTCCGCGGCCGGGGCGGTTGCCGGTCGCCCGGTCTCCGCGCGGTACACCCCGACGCCGCCCACGACCGCCACCGTGGTCAGCACCGCCATCACCGCGACCTTGGCGGACACCACCTTGCCGGCGTTCGCGATCGCCGTCGCGCCGAGCTTGCCCGCCCCCCCCGCCCCCGCCACCAGGCCCCCCCCCACCGCCACACCCGCGACCACCTGACCCCCCACCCCGCCGGCCTGCCCCGCGGCGCTGATCTTGCCCGCGACCTGGCTCGTGATCTTGACCGCCCGCTCGGCGGCGATTCCGATCTTGCCCGCGGTGACCACGACATGACCCGCGGCGCCGGCGGGGCTCGCGACCCCTCCGAGGTGGCCCGCGGCCGCGCCCAGCTTGCCCGCCAGCGCCGAAAACAGGCTCTGCAGCGCCCCCGCGACCCCCTTGGCCAGCAGCAGCCGCCCGACCGCGACGCCGAGCACCACGTGCAGCGCCTTCGACCGCCAGGCACCGAGCAGCCGCTGCGCCCCGTCCGCCGTCGTGTGCACGCTCAGCACGCACCCCTTCCGATCGCCCTCTTTCCGAGGCTGATCCGCCGCCAGCGGGATCGCCACGGTCAGCTGGTCATCCTCGGCCACCTTCCGCAGCCTCGCGACCAGCTCATCCTCCGACAGCGTGGGCTCCTTGTCCGTCACCAGCGTCAGCTCGGTCGTCGGCGGCGGTTGCGCCGGCACCGGGCGCGCCGGGCCGCCGAACGGATACGTCGCGATCACCGGCCGCTCGGCCTCGACCGCGTTGTCCGAGACGAACCGCTCGGTGTCGTACGCGTACAGCTGCATCCCGTAGGCGTCGCCGGGGTGGGTCTCGCCGTGGTCCGGGACGCGCAGCAGCATCTCGCGCGTGTAGCGCAGCGCGCGCTCCAGCGACCACGCCTCGCGCAGCAGCTTGTCGTACAGCGAGCGCGTCATCACGCACGCGCCGCACGTGCTCAGCGGATAGCGCGACGCCACCACGCTGCGGATCCCCTTCCTGTGCAGCTCCTGCGCCAGGCTGCCCAGCAGCAGCGGGTTGTCGTGACCGTCACCGCTGCCGCACGTGCTCAGCACCACCAGCTGGATCGCGCTGTCGTAGTGCCGCAGCAGGCGCGCCAGCCGCGTCGCCGTGATCTCCGACGGGTTGTCGGCCGCGCCCCAGCTCAGCCGCGACGGCTCGCCCTCGTTCCCCGGCAGCCCGTGACACAGCAGGTGCAGCACCGACGGCGCCCCGGCGTCCAGCGCCGCCTGCAGGTTGACCTCGTCGACGTCGGCGACCTCCTGGAACGCCACTCCACCCGCCTCGGCCGCCGCCCGGATCGCCGCCGCCTGCTCCTCGTTCGGCACCCCGCCGCCCGCGCGCGACCACGCGAACAGCACCCCCGGCCTGTCCGGCGGCGTCGCCACCGCCCGCGCCTCCAGCCCCGGCATCGCGTAGCGGACCTGGGCGCCCGGATAGTCCGACAGATACCGCCCCTCCGCGCCGATCTGCACCACCTCCCACGGCAGCATGTACAGCTCCGGCGGCACCGCGCTGAGCGTCACGATGTACTCCTCGCCGGTCTGCTCGGCGTCCTCCAGCAGCTTCACGTCCGGCGTCCAGCCCAGCCGCTCGCCGAACACCGCGAGGTCCTTGGCCAGCCGCTCGCGCGCCCCGTCGCTCGCCGGATCACGCCACAGCGCCTCCAGGTCCGCGCGCTGCCGCGCGCTCCACTCGAACACGGCGGGCCCGCGCGGCACCGAGCCGGCGATCCGCAGGTACGGATGCGCCTTCCAGCGAAACCCGTCGCCTCCCTCCGGCGCGTCCTGACTCAACAGATGGAGCTTGTCGAACATGAGGCGACCTCCAGCAACGTACAGCGTGGGTTTGCGCTCCGTGTCGTCGTGCACACCGGACATCGCGAGCGACGACGATCCGGATTCGCGACGTCGGCTCGCGCCGAGCCTTGCGGTCACTCGGGCGTGGTCTGGGCCGGAGGGGGAGTGGTGACCGGTCCGGGGAAGTCCGGGAGCGTGGTGGGAAGGTCGGACTTGCCATCGGGCACGGGGGTCTTGTGCGGCGTGCTGGTCTTGCTGGTGTCCTTGCGCTCTGTCGTCGGCATCGTGGTCTCCTTGGGTTGCGTTGTCTGGAACGGGTGATCGCGGCGTTGTCGCCGAGCGCTACTCGTGGGTTGACGCGCCGTTGCTCGGCGGACCGCTCGGGGGCAGCCGGTCGAGGAACCGCGCGACGGTGTCGCGGTCGTGTGCTTCCACCGCGCCCAGCGACGTGAAGATCGCATGGGCGCGCGTCGCAAGGACACGCACGCGGGCTTCGTCTCTCCCGAGCTCGCGAAGCGTGCGAGCGAGTGTCCACATCGCCAGGGCGTGATTCGTGGGATCCGCCTCGTCATCACCGAACAGCGTCAGCGCTTGTTCGAGCACCGGAACGGCGGCGGCAAGTCTTCGTTCGCCGAGCAGGATCTCGCCGCGGACGGTGAGCAGCCACGCCCGGATATCTCGTTTGTAACTGGAGCCATGCGTGAGGATGCGCTCGGCCTCCACCAGGTGCGGCATCGCCTCGTCGGGACGCTCGAGGTTGACCAGGGTCTCCGCGATGTTGCCCTCGTGCACGCCGACCACGTCCTGGCCGTTGCCGAGGTGGCGGCGCCGGAGCGCGAGGGCGTCCTGGAACAGGGCGAGCGCACGATCGAAGCTCCTGCGCTTGAACGCGACGTTGGCAAGGTTCGTGTACGCATCTGCGAGCCTCACGTGATCGGGCGACAGCGTGCGCTTGTAGATCTCCAGACTGGCGCGCCCGTGATCTTCAGCGCGGTCGAGCCGACCTGCCAGGTACTCGACATCCGACAGGAGGGCGTGAATCACTGCCGCATTCAACTGGGAATCGCGGTCGCGGGCCGGGATGCTGGCGAGCGCACGCTCGAGCACCGCACGCGCCCGATCGAGGTGCCCGATCTTCGACAGCGACGAGCCATAGCGGATCTCGAGCGTGATGACTTCCGGGTGGCCTGCGCCGAGCGTCGCGGTGGCGATCGCCAGCGCCCGCTCGTGGAGCTGGATCGCCTCGTCCAGCTCGTCGAGTCGCTCCAGCGACATGGCGAGCGCGCCGTCGTAGCGGCTGAGCTCGAGCGCGTGCGCCGATCCGCTCGAGATCGCCGCGATCGCACGGCGCTCCTCGGTCACCGCCTTTGCGTACTCGCTCTCGTGATAGTAGATCTCGCCCAGCAGATAGTGCAGCTCCGCCTGGTTGTCCACGTCGTCACCCGGCAGGCGCAGCATCGGTGCGTTGCGCCGGGACCAGGCGTACGCCTGGCCCCACCACTCGTGCGCCTGCGCCATGTTCGAGTCCATGCGCGCAGCCAGCCGCACCAGCTGGGTCCAGATCTCGACGGTCAGCTGATCATGGCGCTCGGCCTCCGCGATCGCGAGCGCTTCGAAGTACAGCCGCTGAGCCTCCTGGCGCGTCTCGCTGGTGCTCCGCTCTCCCAGCGCGCGCACCACCTGGACCAGCGCCTCGGCATGCACCGGCGGATAGCCCAGGTGCTCGGTGGCCGTGCTCGCCTCGCGCGCGATCGCCAGCGACTCGTCGTAGCGCCCCAGCTGCTCCAGCGTCCGCGCGTGCGCCAGCCGGTCGCGGACCTTGCCCACCTCCACCGCGCCCACCGCCGGCGGCGGGGCCACCCCGAACAGCAGGGTCTCGGAGCGGCTGCACGCCTCGAGCTCGGGCAGCGCGCTCGCCGCCTCCACGGCATGCTCCACCGCATCGGCCGCGCCGCGGCTCAGCTCGCCGACCAGCGCCGCGAGCTGCCGCTTGCCGCGGTCGAGGCACAGCATCCGCCGGTCGAGCTGCTCCGACGACTGGGTGTGCTCGACGTTCGTCGCCTGACACGCGGCGTGCGCGTCGCCGTGCCAGCGCCGGGCATAGTCGTCGAGCCGCGCCTTGACGCCTTGCCACGCCGGCTCGGCGAACGGCAGGTCGCTGTGCAGGAACTTCGCGTGCATCGTCGCCTGGCGATCCAGCGACCACTCGGCGTCGATCGCGGTGCCGGCCGCGGCGCACGGATCCGGCGCCTGCATGCGCACGACGATCACCGTGGCGGCCGCGGCTGCGACCAGCCCCGCCGCGGCGATCCAGCCGCGATGCTGGCGCACCCGGGGCGACAGCGCCGCGAGCAGCTCGCCCATCCTGGGGAACCGTTGCGCCGGGTCGACCGACAGCCCGCGGTGCAGCGCGCGGCGCACGAACGCGGGCACCGGAACGCCGGCCGCGAACTCGACCTCGTCGGTCTCGATCGAGTCGCGGAGCTCCTCGAGGCTCCGGCCGGAGAACGGGAACGCGTCGTACAGCGCGTGGTAGAGCGCGACGCAGAAGCTGAACTGGTCGCTCCGGAGATCGGCGACCGCGCCGCGCATCTGCTCGGGGGCCATGAAGAACGGCGTCCCCATCACCGTGCCGGTCTCGGTCAGCCGGAGCGCGGCCTTGAGCCGGGGCGCGCTGCTCGCCGGATCTCGCCCGGTCGGCCCGGACTTCTCGGCGACCCGGGCGGCAGGCACGGGCGGTGCGGGCAGGTCGATCGTCGCACCGCCGGTCGCGAACGGAGCCGGCCGGGCCGGCGCGGCGGGCTCGAGGACCACCGTCGGGCTCCGGCCGATGTCCACCGGGTTCATCGGCTCCGCCGCGCCGATCCTGCCCTCGATCTGACCCTCGATCTGACCCTCGATCTGACCCTCGATCTCGCCCGAGATCTCGCCCGACGCCCCGCCCGCGGCATTCCCCCCCACCTCGGCCGGCGCGGGCTCGTCACCGAGCGCGCGCGCCAGGCCGAAGTCCACCACCCGCACCCGCCCGTCGTCCCCGACCAGGACGTTGTCCGGCTTGAAGTCGCGGTGCGCGACGCCCGCGGCGTGGGCAGCCTCCAGCCCGCGGCCCGCCGCGATGAACTGGCGCAGGATCTCGCGCCGGCGCACCGCGCGCGGCAGCTGCGCCGCGTCGCGCAGCCAGCTGGTCAGCGTCTTGCCGCGGACCAGCTCCATCGCGATGAACAGCCGGCCGTGGTACGTGCCGGCCTCGTAGATCTGCACGACGTTGGGATGCGACACCTGGGCCAGCGCCTGGGCCTCGCGCAGCAGCCGCTCGTCGGCCTTGGCGGTCAGCGGCGAGCCGCTGCGCACCAGCTTGAGCGCGACCTTGCGCTCGAGCCGCTCGTCGTACGCCGCGTAGATCTCGCCCATCGCGCCGGCGCCCAGCGGCTCGAGCAGGATGAACCGCCCGATCCGGATCGGCTCGGACCTGTGAAACAGCGCCGCGCGGACCTGCGCCTTGCGGAGGCTGGAGGCGTTCTGCGCCTCCAGCCGCGGGGGCATGCCCGGGACAGGGTCTCGCTGGTTCTCGTCCATGGTGCCTGACCTCGCGCAGCCCGCCCACCCGGCGGATGCTGCGCTCGGTTCCGTCATCTTCCGTCCGGGTAGTGGGCGTTCGAGAAAAACGGATCGCGCCCGCCGGCAGTTTTCTCGCGCGACGATCGCCCCCCGCCGCCGCCCCGTTACGTGTCAGGACATGTGTGCATCCGGCAGTTCGCGCCAGCGTAGACCAGTCCGAGGCTCGGCCTCCAGCTCCTTCGCGTGCTGCATTTTGCTGCGCCAGGCGCATTCCGCGAACGAGCCAGGCGGACGGAAGCAAGGTCCGCACGGCGCGGCGCGCCGGCCCGTGCGCCGCCGGCTCAGCCGGATGCCCGGCGACAGCGCAAGCGGCGGAGCTCGCGCGCCTCGAGGCTGGTCGCGGACGTGCACGTCGTCGGGCAAGACCCATGACGACTGCCACGACGACCGCCTGGCCCTCGCTCCCGCTCGAGGCCTGGCTCCCGACCCGGGAAACGCTTCATCGATACACGCAGATCATCGGCAAGATCCAGCTCGCGCTGACGCCGATGGTCAACCACTTCTGGAACGTCGCGCTCCGCGTCACCGCGCGCGGCCTCGCGACGTCGGCGCTGCGCCACGACGGCCGGACGTTCGACATCGAGCTCGATCTGGTGGAGCACCGGCTGATCGCGCGCACCGACGACGGCGCCTCGCGGGCGCGCGATCTGCGCCCGGTCGCGGTGGCAGAGTTCTACCGCGACGTGCTCGCCATGCTCGGCGCGCTCGGCGTCCGCATCGCGATCTGGGACCACCCGGTCGAGATCCGGACCCACCCGATCCCGTTCTCGGAGGATCGCGTGCACGCGGCCTATGATCGAGAATACGTCGAGCGATTCTTTCGCATCCTCACCCATGCGTCCGACGTGCTGGAGCAGTTCCGGTCGCGGTTCATCGGCAAGTGCAGCGGGGTCGGGTTCTACTGGGGGACGTTCGACCTCAGCGTTGCGCGCTACTCGGGGCGCCGCGCGCCCGAGCCGCCGTCCGGCCCGCCGTCCGGTCCGATCGAGCGCGAGGCGTACTCCCACGAGGTCAGCGAGGCCGGGTTCTGGCCCGGCGATCGGAACTACACCGCCCCGGCGTTCTACGCGCTGCACCACCCGCCGCCCGACGGCTTCACGCGCGCCGCCGTGCGACCGACGGAGGCGCGCTGGGAAGCGGCGAGCCGCTCGTTCGTGCTGCCGTACGAGGCCTGCCGCGAGCGCGATCCGCACGCGAAGGTCCTCGAGTTCTGCCAGAGCACCTACGAGGCCGGCGCGAACCTGGCCGGCTGGAACCGGGCCGAGCTGGAGCGCACCGCCGGGTCCGGAGCATGACCGCCGGGCCCGGACTGCCACCGGTACACCGCCCGCCAGGCGCTGATCGCCGCGCTACTTCGGCCCTGCCCCCGCGCGCAGCATCAGCTCCATCGCCTGTAACAGGTCGCGGCGAGTCTCGTTCGGCCGGCCGGCGAGCATGTCGTTGAGGTCCTGCACCTCGGCCGCGATGTCCTCGTCGATCCCGAACATCAGCGCGGCGAGCCTGATCTCGAAGCCGTGGTGCGCGATCGCCACCAGGGTCTCCCAGCTCGGCGACCGCTGGCCGCACTCGAGCTGGCTCACGTACTTCGGCGTGACCTCGATGCGATCCGC
The DNA here is from genome assembly GCA_041495365.1 of Kofleriaceae bacterium. Lineage (GTDB taxonomy): Bacteria > Myxococcota_A > Polyangia > Haliangiales > Haliangiaceae > JABFXX01. The sequence continues at coordinate 35,378 of JBGQCL010000008.1, forward strand.
GATGATCTCCTGCGTGAGCCCGCGAGCGTCGCGGAGCGCCCGGATCCGCGCCCCGAGGCGATCCCGAAGCTGAGCAAGACGATCGACGCCCGCTGGCGAGGCGTAGATCGACTTCGCAGTGCGCGCCACGAGCTTGACCGCGCTGGCGTGCCCGGGCGCCTCCCGCTCGGCGCGCTTTGCCGCGAGTGCGGGACGCCACTTCACGGGACGCCCCGTGCGTTCGCAGCGCCGCGGCGGCAGCCGCGTGACCCGATACAAGATACTGTAATATATAACATTTTCGGCTCCGGCTCCGGCATCCGAACAACTGAACATTAGCACAGTACATCAAGGGCATGACAATGCTGCGGCCCGGGCCCGGCGCGATCTGCCCGGACCGATCGCAGAACGCTCTGGATCCATTCCGATTGGGGGATCTCCCCTGTCCGGTTGCTTACGAAACCGCGCCGCCGCACGTGAAGCGGCGTTCCACGCGGGTGCTCCACCGTGTGCGGTCGAGTCGATGGATCCTCGATCGTTGGCGCGCGTCCGCGCCGGGACAGTCCGACGCGTGATCGCCGTGATCTGCCGGGAACCCACAGCCGGAATGGACCTTCGCAACTCCGCGGCCCGTCGGTGTTCCGCGATGTACCGCGTCCCTACGCTGGCCGTCATGGTCCAGGGGATCTGCGGCTGCCCGCGCGACAACCTCTGCGACGGCTGCGTCGCGCGATCGCTGGAGTGGCTCGGCGGCGTCGCAGCATCGCGCGGTGACGGCTGGGCGAGCTCCATCGCGAGGCGAAAGCCCGGGCTGCTCACCCGGCCGTGGCCGGCGCTGGAGGGCAGAGCCGCCGAGCTCGCGGCCGCCAAGGTCATCGACCTCACCGACGACCGCCGGCTGTTCGCGCGGCTGCTGGAGACGTTGAACGCGGCGGCGAGGAGGCGGTGGGATCAGCTGCGCGCGGGGTCCGGACCGTGACCGTGCCCCGCGCGCGCCGCGCTCACGCCGGACCGAGCGCGGCGGCCGGGACGTCGAGCGCGGTGCGGTCCTCGCGCGCGATCAGCTGGGCCTTGGCGGCGACGCCGGGCAGCACGTTGTGCGCGAAGTACAGCGCGGCGAACTTCTTGCCATCGTAGAACGCGCGATCCGGATGATCGGCGGGCAGCCCGGCCGCCGCGGCCTCGGCGATCACCGCGGCGTCGAGCAGCAGCCAGCCGACCGTGGTCTCGGCCATCATCTCCAGGAAGCGGTTGGCGACCGCCGGGACCATCTCCATCCGGCCGCCGCCGAACCACTGCATGAACTTGCCGCCGGTCCCGGTCAGCGCCTCCATCGCGTGGGCGAGCACCGCGATCCCGTCCTTGAGCGTCGGGTGCTGCTTGTGCGCGGCGACGAACGCGCCGACGTCCTTGCCGAACGCCTGGACGTTGGCGCCGCCGCGCTGCATCAGCTTGCGGCCGACCAGGTCCATCGCCTGGATGTGGTTGGTGCCCTCGTAGATCGAGAAGATCTTGGAGTCGCGGCAGTACTGCTCGACCGGCCAGTCCTCGAGGTAGCCGGCCCCGCCGTAGACCTGGATCGCGGTGGCGCAGATCTGGAACGCCTGGTCGCTGCCGTAGGCCTTGATCAGCGGGACCAGCAGGTCGACCTGGCCCTCGTGGTACTCGGCCAGCGCCTTGTCGCCGCCGGTGCGCTCGATCGCGCGCGCGTGGTCGATGTGCATGGTCAGCTTGACCGCGAGCGCGCGCAGGCCCTCGACCCGCGCCTTCATGTCGAGCAGCATGCGGCGGACGTCGGGGTGGTCGATGATCGGGACGCGCGGCGCGGTGGCGTCCTTCCACTGCTTGATCGAGCTGCCCTGCTTGCGCTCGCGGGCGTAGTCGAGCGCGTTGAGGAACGCCGACGACGCGAGCGCCAGGCTCTGGATGCCGACGCCGATCCGCGCGCTGTTCATCAGGTGGAACATCTGCGAGATGCCCTTCTGCTCGGTGGTGCCGAGCAGCTCACCGATGCAGCCGCCGCCGTCGCCGAAGTTGAGCATCGCGGTGGCCGACGCGCGGATCCCCATCTTGTGCTCGATGCCGCCGACCGTGACGTCGTTGGGTGTGCCGTCGGGGCGGCGCTTGGGCACGATGAACAGCGACAGGCCCTTGGTGCCCGGCGGCGCGTCCGGGGTGCGGGCGAGCACCATGTGGACGATGTTGTCGGTCATGTCTTGATCGCCGCCGGAGATGAAGATCTTGACCCCGCGGATGTCGTACTTGCCGTCGGGGCGGCGGGTCGCGGTGGTGCTCGCCGAGCCGACATCGCTGCCGGCGTGCGGCTCGGTCAGGCACATCGTGCCGGCCCACGCGCCGTTGAACAGGTTCGGCACGTAGGTCGCCTGCTGCTCCGGCGTGCCGAACGCGAGGATCACGTCGGCCGCGCCATGGGTCAGCGCGGGGTACATGTTGAACGAGGTGTTCGCCCCGCACATGAACTCCTCGACCATCAGCGCGAGCGTGTACGGCCCGGCCTGGCCGCCGCGGGCCTCGTCGACGGCGAGCGTCCGCCAGCCGGCCTCGTACAGCGCCTTCCACGCCTCCTTGAAGCCGGCCGGGACGTGGACCTGGCCGTCGACCAGCTGGCAGCCCTCCTCGTCGCCGGACCGGTTGTACGGCCCCAGGTGCTTCTGGACCCAGCCGTAGGCCTCCTCGACGACCGCGAGCACCTCGTCCTTGCCCCAGTTCGCGTACGGCGCCTTGCCGAGGAGGTCGCCGAGCTTGAACTGCTCGAACAGCAGGAACCTCAGGTCGCGGAGGTTGGACTTGTACTGATTGGGGTGCGGCATCGTCGGACCTCGCGGTGAATGAACCGTCATTCAGTTTATGACGCCGCTAACACGACGCGTCAAGGCCGAGCGAAGCGAGACCAGGATGACCACCCCCGTGGCCCGGAAAACCCTGATCTGACCGGCGCCGACGCTACTTCGAGCCCGCGCCCGCGCGTAGCATCAGCCGCATGGCATGCAGCAAATCGCGGCGAGCGTCTTTCGGCCGCCCGGCGAGCACCTCGCTGAGATCCTGCACCTCGACCTCGATGTCCTCGTCGATCCCGAACATCAGCGAGGCGACCTTGATGTCGAAGCCATGGTGCGCGATCGCCACCACGGTCTCCCAGCTCGGTGACCGCTGGCCGCACTCGAGCTGGCTCACGTACTTCGGCGAGACGCCGATGCGGCCTGCGATCACCTCCTGCGTGAGCTTGCGTGCATCCCGGAGCGCTCGGATCCGCGTACCGAGGTGACGCCGAAGCTGAGCCGCGCGCGCGGCGCCCTTGACCATCGCGGGCAAGCCTAGGCGTGCCTCGGGATGGCGTTAACCTACCGAAAGCTCCGATCATCAACACGATTTCTACTGCCAGTGGTCGCGGATCTGGGCGCTAGAGCATCGAGCAGTGAAGCTCATAGACGCTTCCTACTGACAGCTCGTCCCACCTCGCCGCACGGCCGGCGGATCGGGCCATCGGGAGCAACCGTGATGGAGCCTGCGTGGAATCACATCCTCGACGACCCCGGCTGCGAGGATCCGGTCGGCCCGCTGCCGCACTGCACGCTCGCCCAGATCTGGGCCAGGGCGATCGCGCGCAAGGCGCCGCGCGACCTCGGGGCGGAGATCATGTGGAGGCCCCGAAAGGGCTGGGAGTTCAGGATCGAGCTCGGGCACAACCGGACGTTCGAGCTGCGGTTCAAGGACGATTGCTGATCGCCGCCTGCCGAGCGGCCCTCGGGGATCCGGCGGGATCGATCCGACCGCAAGTGCGCGGCCGTCACTCCTTCTCGCCGGACGCGCTGCCCAGGCGGGCCTCGAGCTGGCGGAGGTCGTCCCAGCCGATGTCGGAGACCAGGGCCATGCCGAAGCCGGCGCTTGGCCAGGTGAGTGGCGCGGCGGTTCCCGCGGCGCGGCGGCGTTCGCGGCCGTGCGGTAAGCCTGCGAGGTGAAAGGGGTTACCCGCCGGCGAAGCCACGTGAGATGGCGTGTCAGTCCTCGGAGCCGAGGCGCCGGAACAGCTCGCGCACGGCGGTGCTGCCGCCGCATGCAGGCCGCTACTTGCCGGCGCCGGCGGCGGGCAGCACGCAGGCGCCCCAGCCGATCAGCCGGCGGCGCTCCTCGGGAGGCAGGAACGTATCGTCGGGAGGCATCTCGCAGCCGGCGAGGCGGAGCGCGACGTCGCCGCGGGTCGCGGACAGCGCGTCGGCGTCGAGGAAGGGGTGGTCGGCCTTGCCGCCCTCGGCGTGGCAGCCCGCGCAGCGCCGGCGGACCAGCGCCAGCGCGGTGTCTTCGGTGACCCGCGGATCGCACACCGGCTGCGACACCTTGCAGCTCGCGGCGCCGGAGCGCTCGGGCGAGCCGGCGGTGGCCGGCGGTGGACCGTGGCAGGCCACGGCGAGGGTGAGGGCGGCGAGGAACGCGAGCTCAACCGACGAGGGCACGCTCGACCCAGGTCGGCTGCGGGCCGGCGGCCGCGATCCCGCGATAGCCCAGGCCGTGATCGAGCGCATCGGCGTCCCATGGCAGTGGGGCCTTCGCCGGCTGCGACATCGGAGCCGGCAGGGGGAATACCAGCGAGCGGGTCGAGACATGCAGCGTGCGGTTCGTCTTGTGGATCAGGGCCTGGTGGATGTGGCCGTAGAATACCGTCGTGTTCGGGCGGCGGTCGAGGATCGCGACCGCCTTGTCGCCGTCCCGGGTGAACCAGTCCCACGGCTGGGCCAGGGAGAACAGCGGCCGGTGCGTGAACACCAGCAGTGGCTTGTCGGCCGGGACCTTGGCGACTTCCTTGTCCAGCCACGCGAGCTGCTCATCACCGATACCGCCCGTGGGGTCCGATACGTTGTCGATCGCGAGCATGGCGTCGATCGGTTCCCGCGGGCTTCCGGAAATTTCCATGTGGGACGGCATGCACCCGTCAGGGCCTGCGATACGTCTACGCGATGCGAGCGATGCGAGCGATGCGAAGCGGGTTGGGCCCTGTGGCAATCGCGGGTGCGCTGGCTGCGTGCGCACCCCAGGGCGCAACCGTCACCGGCGAGCCGGACACCGCGAAACGCAAGGCCCGCTCCGGGTGGGATGACGACAAGGCGAAATCGAAGGGATGGCGCGTCGACGGCCTCGACTCGGATACGTCGCCGTTCTACGTGTCCGATGAGGTCTACGGCAATCACGGCTCCGACAAGAAGGCCGCCAAGCCGCGCGACACACCCGGCGACTGGACGACGGACACCAACATGGGAAAAGAGTTCCGCACCTGTGCCGTCTCGTACAAGGACGGGAAGGGGACGGTGCTCGCATGTGTCGATTGGGGGTACTTCATCGACGACAAGGGTGTGGCCTCGTTCTACCCGGCGAAGCCGACGGCGACGGCCGGGGCGGTGCAAGAGCTCCTCGACTCCGCGACCCGCTGGGACGGCATCGCCGGCAACACGAAGGCCAACCTGTGAAGCAGGTGCTGGCCGCGGTGCTGTTCGCCTCGTGCGCAGGCCCCACTTCATCCTCACCACCAACGCCAGCCCAGAAGATCGAGACACCCATGACTCACGAAGACGCGATCGTCACGAAGGTCCGCGCAGCGGTCACCGGACAGGTTGCATTCGATTCACTGGAGGCGAACGTGGGCCACAAGGCTGTGGCGCGCACGCCGACCGTGCCACTCGCGATCATCCGGCGCACGATCGTCGAAGATCCGCAGCACCCCGACGACGCGTTGATGATCGATGCAAACACCGCAGACGTCATCTACTGGGAACGGCCAACCGGCGATCGCAATCCGCACGTCGTCGGCGTGCACGTGAAGCGGGACGGCTCGCGCACGATCTTCTTCGGAGTCATCCCACCGCCATGAGCCAGCGGAACCAGGTCGGGTAGCCAGCCGGGGTCTGCTCGATCAGCTGCGGGTCGAGCGGATCTCGACCTTCCACGCGCCGTGCTCGGTGTCCTCGACGATCTCGACCCGGGGGTCCTCGTCGCGGAACACCAGCGCGGTCTTGCCGTCCTCCTCGCGGGTCCGCGGCTCGCCCCACTTGTGCTTGAACAGGTCGAGCAGCGTGTCGCGCGCCTCGGGGTGCGGCCGCCACGGCAGCGCGAAGCTCAGCTTGCGGATCGTGGCGCCGCCGCCGGTCGACAGCGTGATCCGGGTCGCCAGGCGCTCCCACTCGGTCGGCAGCAGGGTCAGCACCAGGTCGTGTCCCGACGGGGTGGCCGCCTCCTGGTAGGTCTTCTTGACCTCGTCGATCGTCCTGCCGAGCACCGGCTCGGGCAGCCCGTCGAGCGAGTCCGGCTGATCGCCGAACAGCTCGGCCGCGGGCAGGAAGTTGTCGTACGCCAGGTCGTGGCTGTAGCCCAGCGCGTTGCGCAGCGTCGCCCGCCAGCGGGTGGTCGGGTCCGGCCACACCAGCACGGTCTTGCCGACCGGCTCGGTGGCCTTCCAGCCCTCGCTCCACGCCTCGGCGATCAGGTCCTCGGCGTGCTGCGGCAGGTTCAGGTAGATCGAGCGGATCGTGCCGGTCTTGTCGTCGATCGCGACGAACTCGCGCACGCCGTCGACCCCGGTCGCGATCCCGGACCGCACGTCGACCGGTCCGGGCGCCAGCTTGCGCGCATCGGCGACCTTCATGCCGATCCGCAGGTCGGCGAGCTCGCCCGGCGGCACGACGTGGGCGCCGAAGAACTCGGCGGTCAGCGCGTGGTACGGCACGTACTCGAGGAAGCAGTTGCGCTCGTTGCAGTCGAGCTTGGCCTTCCACCCGGTCTTCTCGCTCGCCCACGTGGTCTCGGGCTGGCCCAGCGCGTCGCGCGTGATCTGCGGCTGGCCCCAGCTCTGGATCAGCAGGTCGCGCGCGCCGTGGCCATCGACGATCGCGAAGATGCTGGACACCGTGCCCGAGTCGACGCGGACCTCGAGCGCGACGCTGGACACCCCGGAGTCGAGCACCAGGTGCTCGCGCACCCCCTTGTGGTCCTCGCGCAGCGCGGGCAGCCGGCGCTTGGCCTCGGCGATGCTGATCCCGGGCTTGATCTTGTCCAGGCCGCACGGCGGCTCGATCGTCGGTCCGAAGAAGTCGGGGTTGAGCGGGCGCGAGGATCCCCCGCACGCAGCCGCGGTGGCGGCAAGCAGGGCGAGCGCGGCTCTCACCCTTCCTTTTTGCCGTGCCCCGGGCCGATTCACAAGCGACGCGGCCGGTTGGCTCCGCCGGGCATGTTGCGAGATGTGTAGGGTCAGCGCATCAGCGTGCGGATGCCGTCGCCGAGGATGGTCAGCGCCGCGCGCATCTGGTCCTCCGGCAGGTAGGCGTACGCGATCCGGAAACCGTGCAGGTGGGGCTCACCGACGTAGGCCGCCGAGGCGTTGGACACGTGGACGCCGCGCCGCGCGAGGTGGGCCTCGATCGCCGCGTAATCGACCGAGCGCGGCAGCTCGAGCCACAGGGTCGGTCCGCCGCCCGGACGGGTCCAGCGCACGCCGTCGGGCATCAGCTCGTCGAGCGCGGCCAGGCAGGCGGCGTAGCGGACGTCGAGCGCACGCTGCAGCGCCTGCAGGTGGGTGTCGTAGTAGCCGCGGTCGAGGAACTCGGCGACCACCGCCTCGGTCAGCCACGCGTTGCCCAGCGTCGACAGCCGCTTCATCGCGACCAGCGTCGGCACCAGCTCGGGCGCCGCGGCGACGAAGCCGATCCGCAGCGACGGCAGCAGCTTCTTGGTGAACGAGTTGACGTACAGCACGCGCTTGCCGCCCAGCATGCGCAGCATCGGCCGGTACTCGCCGTCCGACAGCATGTCGCTGCCCCAGTCGTCCTCGAGGATCGCCACGCCGTGGCGCTCGGCGAGCTCGAGCACCCCGCGCAGCTCGGCGCTGGTGTACGAGTAGCCGGTCGGGTTCTGGAAGCTCGAGATCAGGTAGGCCAGGGCCGGCCGCCGCGCCAGCGCGCGGTCCCAGCGCTCGAGATCGATGCCGTGGAACGGATCGAGGTGGAGGCCGATCAGCTCGTGGCCCAGGCTCTCGAACAGCAGCTTGGCGTAGCCGTACACCGGCGACTCGACCGCGATCCGCCGGGTGGTCAGCGAGCGCGCCACGATGTCCAGCGACTGCTGCGAGCCGGTGGTGACGACGATCTCGTCGGGCTCGACCTCGAGCCCCCGCGCGGTCAGCCGCCGGGCGATCGCCTCGCGCAGCGGCCGGTAGCCCTGGGCGTCGTACTGGGCCGGCATCCGCTCGCGCAGCACCGAGCGCGCGCACTCGGCGATCCGCTCGGTCGGCAGCAGCTCGGGATCGATGAACACCGTCGACAGCGCGGTCACGCCGCGGCCCGGGAAGTCCTGGCGCGACAGCGGCGGGGGCACGAGCGCGGGCAACGGCGGCGCGGCGATCGCCGGCGGCGCGGCGGCCCTCGCCGCGGCCAGCACGAACACGCCCTCGCGCTCGCGGGCCTCGACCAGGCCGCGCGCGACCAGCTCGTCGTACGCCGCCTGCGCGGTGTTCTTCGACAGCCCGAGCTGCTTCTCCAGCGCGCGCACCGGCGGCAACCGGCTGCCGGCCGGCAGCCCACCGCCGGCGATCTCGCGCTGTACGCTGGCGACGATATCGGCCGCGGTCGCACGCCGCTCGCCCGAGGCGACGTGGAGCCCGATGTACGGGGGTCGAGACATGCTGCCGTCATAGCGTCCCCGACCGCGGGCGCGAAGGGACAGCCGCCAACCCTCGATCAGGACAGCGCATCCGCCGGTCATCGCCACCGTGGCGCCGCCGCACGGTGGAGGCCGCCGACCCGACCTGTGCCGCTTCGGCCGCCGGGGCGCGTGGTACGGTCGCGGCGATGTCGGAACGCAGCTTCTCCCTCACTCCCGGCAAGCGCGTCCTGTACCTGACCAAGGACCCCGACAAGATCCGGCAGCAGCTCGCCGGCGCGCTGACCCTGACGATGAACGACGTGGCGCCCGCCGACCTGCTCGACGACATCAACACCGACGCGATGACCCCGGCCTGGGTGTGCTTCGACTACGACCCCGCCGAGATCGCCCGGAACGCGTACGCCGGCCTCGTGATCGCCGGCCAGCGCCTGTTCCCGCCCGACGCGCTGTCGGGCGGCGGCTTCGAGGTCATCGTGTCCGGCGCCCAGAAGGGCGTCGGCTCCAGCCGCGAGACCGCCGCGCAGTGCGAGGTGTTCTCGGGCAGCCGGCTCGCGATCGCATCGTCGTTCGCGCCGATCCACGCGCGCAACAACATCAACATCGGCCAGCTGATGGGCGACCACGACATGCTGCGCCGGCTCGAGCGCGGCGAGGCGATCCCGCTGGCCGAGTTCACCCGCGGCCACGACGCGATCACCGCGCTGATCATCGAGAGCGGCGGCCTGCTCCCGTTCTGCGCCCGGCTGTCCCGCGGCGAGATCGCCGTGCCGCCGACCGGCACCGCGCCGCGACCGATGAACCTGACCGAGAAGATCCTCGCCCGCAAGCTGCTCCCCGGCCAGGGCAGCCACGTCAAGCCCGGCGACGCCGTCCTGGTCAAGGTCGACGCCGGCTACTCGCACGAGTTCACCACCGCCCAGGTCGACAAGTTCCTCGCCGACGAGTACGGCGCCGGCTACCGGCTCGCCGACCCGCCGCGGTTCGCGGTGTTCGAGGACCACCTGATCTACGCCACCGGCGTCGCCGCGATGGCGAAGTTCGCCGACAAGATCGAGGAGCTGCGCGAGCGCCAGCGCCGGTTCGCGGCCGCCACCGGCGTGCGCAACTACTCCGCGATCGACGGCGTGTCGCCCGGCATCTGCCACCAGGTCGCCCGCGAGCAGCTGATCGACCCCGGCGACTTCGTCCAGGCCACCGACTCGCACACCTGCATGGGCGGCGCCTCGGGCGCGCTGGCCTGGGGCGTCGGCGCCACCGAGTACGCCGCGCTGATCTACTGGGGCTACACGCCGATCGCCGTCCCCGAGGCGATCCGGTTCGAGCTCACCGGCCACCTGCCGCCCGGCACCTCGGCCAAGGACGTCATGCTCCACATCCTCGCGACCTACGCCCGGCGCGAGGACACCCTCAACCGCGTCATGGAGTTCGGCGGCGCCGGCCTGTTCGCGCTGTCGCCCGACGAGCGCGCGACCCTCGCCAACATGGCGACCGAGTGCTCGGCGCGCGGCGCGGTCATGGAGGTCGACGACACCATGCTGCGCTGGATCGCCGAGCGGCGCGGCGGCGACCCCGCGCGCACGCAGGACCAGATCCTCGACGCGCTGCGCGCCAAGGCCGTCACCCCCGACCCCGGCGCCGAGTACGCCGGCGGCGTCCACCGCATCGACCTCGCGCAGATCCGCCCGATGGTCGCCACCCCCGGCGATCCGGACTGCGGCATCGCCAGCGACCCCAAGAACGGCGCCCTGATCCCCGAGATCGGCCGGGTCGCGATCGACATCGCCTACGGCGGCTCGTGCACCGCCGGCAAGCGCGACGACGTCGACATGTACGCCCAGGTCATGGCCGAGGCCGAGCGCGCCGGCAAGAAGGTCGCCGACGGCGTCCGGTTCTACATCCAGTTCGGCTCCCGGGAGGTCGAGGCCTACGCCCGGGACCGCGGCTACACCGAGCTGTTCGCGCGCACCGGCGTCGAGGTCATCAAGCCCGGCTGCGGCGCCTGCATCGGCTGCGGCCCCGGCGTCAGCGACCGCGCCGACCAGGTCACGGTCTCGGCGATCAACCGCAACTACAAGGGTCGCTCCGGCCCCGGCCGGCTCTACCTCGCCTCGCCGCTCACCGTCGCCGCCTCGGCGGTCACCGGCGAGATCGTCGAGTACCACGCCGGCATGTTCTCGCCGCGCCCGTAACCTTCGGCGCCTCCGCCAGCTACGCGGCCGGACCCCGCTTCGCGGCGCCTAGCGGTCGGACCGCCAACCAAAGTTCCACGGGTCGCTTTCCGCCTTGCGGTTGCTCGGCCCACCGCTCGTTGTCCGTCCCGCTACGAGCCGATTGCCACGCGAGCCTGGTTCAGCGGGAGCGGGTACGTCCGATGGTTGTCGTGAGCCGCAAGGACCGGTCGCCTCTCTGCCATGCATGTCGAGAGCCGCGCCGCGGCGCAACAGAGCATGGAGGCCAACATGACACGCGAGGAACTACTGGCAGCGCTGTTGAAACTCCTGCCATCACAGTTCGAGGAGGTACTGTTCCGGGCCAGGGTTCCGGTAGCTCATCTCCCAGGAGAGCAGGCCCCGCAGACGACTCGTGCCATTCAGCTCATATACTATATGGAACACCAGGGCGACCTCGAAGGCCTGGCAAGGACCATCGACGAAGTCGTGACGGGGTCTCACGCGAGAGACGGCGAGCCAGCTGTTGTTCCGGTCATACCGACACGGCGATCACCAATAGCTGCTGGACGCGAGCCGGCGATCGGATCGGAAATGACGAGACAACGACTCCTGTGGCTATGTGAGTCGGAAGGCCTGGGTACGAACCGGCAGGCATTGTGGACGCAGGTGGGCCCCGCAGACGTGCTCCGCGATCGCGCCAGAGATCCGCGTATCTTCTACGTCAAACACAATGACGATATCGCTGACCTCAGAGAAAAATCGGGACCACCAGACCTGATAGCCAAGGCCGTCACGGCTGGTGGCGACGTCGTCAACGGGCAGATCGTCGCGCGCATCCGGCTTAGCTTGTTCTCGGAAGCCGAATGGCTTCGCTTCATTCACCACAACGTTTGACACTGCGCCCGATGGTGTCGCGCCTCGGAAGATGGGCTCTCGGGCCTCGATGGCCGGAATGACCGCCGGTTGCCGTAGCGAACCGCGGCATGTAGCCGACCCCGATGCCGTCGATCTCGTGCGCGGCCTCGAGATCCTGGCAAAGCCCGGCGGAGTCTGGCCGTGCCACCGACTCGCCCACGTTGCGCGGTCCGGTGATACGCTCCCGCTGCATGTGGATGCTCGTGCATCGCAACGCGAAGACCCGACTGGTCGCGGGTGGGCGCAGCTTTCTCGAGGTGTGCCCCGAGTGCGGTCGCAAGGCGCGGTTCGACGAGGTCGAGATCACGAAGAGCTATGGCGTGTTCTTCATCGACCTGCTCGACGACAAGGAGCGCAAGTACCGCTGCAGCGCATGCCACGAGGTGTTCGATCTGCGCGACGAGCCCGCCAGCGCCACGTCGGCCCGGGCGGAGGAGACGCGCCAGGCCGAGCGGGAGGCCGAGCGCGCCGCGGAAGCGCGCCGCACAGCGGAGGCAGAGCGGCTCCGAGAGCGGGCCCGAGCCCAGGCGGTCCAGGCCAGGGCGGCTCGGGACAGGGCGGACCATGCCGAGGCGGACCAGGCCAAGGCGGCCCGCATCGAGGACGAGCTCGCCGAGCTGAAGAAGCGCATGGGCCGCTGAGGCCCGATGCCCGCCCCGGCCACCGGGCCACCTCGGTCTCGGCCAGCCGAGCTGATGAGTGCCCACCGTGCTAACCTGGCGGTGGCGAGGCCATGGCCGTCCCGACCAAGAAGCATGCGACCGTCGCCGATCTGATCGCGATCCAGGACTGCGACCGGCTGGAGATCATCGATGGCGAGATCGTCCAGAAGGCGATGCCATCCTGGCGCCACGCCCGCGCCGAGACCAAGTACGGAGAGATCCTGGCCCCGTTCAATCGCAAGGCAGGTGGCCCGCGTGGTCCCGGCGGCTGGTGGATCGCAACCGAGATCCATGTCGGCTATGGCGACGAGATCTACTGTCATGATGTCGCCGGCTGGCAGCGCGACCGCGTCGCGAGGATGCCGGACGAGTTCCCGGTGCCGATCCGCCCGGACTGGGTCTGCGAGATCGTATCTCCCAAGCACGAGAAGCAGGACTTCGTCACGAAGCCCCAGACGCTGCTCGCGGCAGAGGTCCCGCACTACTGGATCTTGCATCCCGAGGAGCAGATGCTGATCGTCCAGCGCTGGACCGCGAAGGGCTACCTGACGATCCTGAGCGCGACCGCGAAGCAAACGGTCCGAGCGCCGCCGTTCGACGCGATCGAGATCCGGGTCGGCGACCTGTTCGGCGACGACGAGGATTGACCCCATGGCCTCATCGACAGGCCAGGCGGCCCCGCGCCGCACGCCGGGTGCATTGAAGGGGCGGATCAAGATCCACGACGGCTTCGGCGAGTTACCTGCGGACATCGCTGCGGCGTTCGGCATCGTCGAGGACGAACTCGCCGAGCGGAAGAAGCGCATGGGCCGGTGACCGGCGAGCCGGCCGCTACGGGGCGCCGTGGCGGAGCAGCAGCACGGTGCGATTGTCGCCGAACACGATCGAGTCACCGACGATCGTCAGGTACTCCGGGAACGCGAGTTGGGGCGTTGCACCGAGGACGATGCCGGCGACGCCCGCGGTCCCGGCCACGGTGGTCACGATGCCGGCTGGGGTGATCTTGCGCAGCGTGTGGTTCTCCGTGTCGGCGACGTAGACGTTGCCGGCCTTGTCGACCGCCACGCCGGTCGGGTTGTGGAAGCGCGCCGCGGCGCCGGTGCCGTCGTCGCTGCCCGGGACGTCGGGGGTGCCGGCGAGCGTGGTCACGGCGCCCGCCGGGGTGATCTTGCGGATCACGTTCGCGCCGAAGTCGGCGGCGTAGAGGTTGCCGGCGTCGTCGATCGCCAGGTCGGTCAAGACCTCGAACCGCGCGTCCGCGCCGCTGCCGTCGACGCTGCCCCGCATGCCGGCCGTGCCGGCCAGCGTGGTCACCAGCCCCGCCGGGGTGATCTTGCGGAGGACGAAGTTGGCCAGGTCGGCGACGAACACGTTGCCCGCGCCGTCGACCGCGACGCCCGCCGGGGTGTTGAAGCGCGCGGCGGCGCCGGTGCCATCGGCGCTGCCCCGCATGCCGGCCGTGCCGGCGAGGGTCGTCACCACGCCGGCCGGCGTGATCTTGCGGATCGTGTGGTTGCCCTCGTCGGCGACGTACAGGTTGCCGGCCTTGTCGACCGCCGCGCCGGCCGGGGCGTCGAACTGCGCGGCGTTCCCCTTGCCATCCGCGCTGCCGACCGCGCCGCCGACGCCGGCGAGCGTCGATACCACGCCCGCCGGGGTGATCCTGCGAACGCTGCCGAAGTCGGTGACATGGACCGTGCCGTCGCGGTCGGCCGCCACGCCGGTCGGGGTGAAGAACCGGGCCGCGCTGCCCCTGCCGTCGGTGGCGCCGGCCTGGCTCGCGGTGCCGGCGAGCGTGGTCACGGCCGCGGTGGGCGCGATCTTGCGGATCGTGTTGTTGAACTGGTCGGCGACGTAGAGCGTGCCGGTGCCGTCCACCGCCACGCCGGAGACCACGCTGAACCGCGCGGCCGCGCCCGTGCCGTCGCGGCTGCCGCCGGTGCCGGCGGTCCCGGCGATCGTCGTGACGGCTCCGGCCGGGGTGATCTTGCGGATCGCGGCGTTGAATCCGTCCGCGACGTACACGTTGCCGGCGCTGTCGACCGCCACGCCCTCGGGGTTGCTGAAGCTGGCCGCTGCGCCGGTGCCATCGGCGCTGCCGATCTGGCCGGCGGTGCCAGCGAGCGTCGTGACCACGCCCGCCGGGGTGACCTTGCGGATCGTGGCGTTGTCCTGATCGGCGACGTAGACGTTGCCGTCGCCGCCGACCGCCACGCTGGTCGGGTTGACGAACTGCGCGGCGGCGCCCGTGCCATCGGCGCTGCCCGCGACGCCCGGCGTGCCGGCCAGCGTCGTCACGACCCCGTCCGCGGTGATCTTGCGGATCGAGAAGTTCTGGGAGTCGGCGACGTAGACGTTGCCGTCGCCGCCGACCGCCACGCCCTCGGGCAAGTTGAACTGTGCGGCGGCGCCGGTGCCGTCGGCGCTGCCGGTGAAGCCGGCGCTGCCCGCGAGCGTGGTGACGGCACCGTCCGGGGTGATCTTCCGGATCGTGGAGTTGAAGGTGTCGGCGACGTAGACGTCGCCCGCCGCGTCGACCGCCACGCCGTCGGGGTCGCCGAGGCGCGCCGCAGCTCCCGTGCCGTCCGCGCTGCCGATCTGGCCCGCCGCGCCGGCGAGCGTCGTGACGACCCCGGCCGGGGTGATCTTGCGGATCGTGTCGTTCCTCGCGTCGGCGACATAGACGTTGCCCGCGCCATCGACCGCGACGCTGGTCGGCAGGTCGAAAGCGGCCGCGCCACCGGTCCCGTCGGCGTTGCCGCGGCCGCCGAGGCTGCCGGCGAGCAGCTCGAGGCCGAACGGAGCTCGTGCGTCCGTCTCGCTGTCCGTTGGATCGGTCGGCTGCGCGTCACACGACGCGGACAGCGTCATCACCGCGGCGACACCGAGATTCAGCCATGCACTTCGTACCCATCCTGGTCGTTGCATGATCAACTATCCTCCTACGACCCCACTGTCTCGTCGAGTGAAGCCATCGACCAGGGAATGAACTGGCAAACACGCTCAGCGCGAGACCACGTATACCGATTCGTGACAATGACCACGACCGATCGAGGTGACCGCAGCCACGCGTCCCGGCAACCTGCGCTCGAATGTGCTCCCGGCCTCGACCTCGTCACGGCACGCCGGTGCGCACCAGCAGGCCGGGCGCGCCGGCCTCGGGCCGCCGGGCGAGCACCAGGCCGGCGCCCGACGCACGCGCGTCGTAGCCGCACGAGCCGGTCGATGCCAGGTCGCTCGCGGTGACCGCGGCGCGGACGGTGAGCGCGCCGCAGTCGCGGTGCAGCGCCGGCGGGGCGAGCGAGTCGATCACCAGGCTGCGGCAGCCCTCGTGGGTCGACAGGGTCTGGCCGGGCACGACGTGGCTCGGCGTCACGGTGAGCAGCAGTGTGCCGTCGGCGGCCTGCTCGATGTCGGCCTGGTTCAGCTCGACGTCGCCGAGCGCGGCGGCATCGGCCGGCGTGGTGAGCGCGCCGCGATCGGTCCACACCAGCTGCAGCACGTCGTCGCCGGCCGGCGCGGTGAACACATGGATCGTGCCTTGACCGACGCACTCGGCGGTCAGGTAGAGCGTGCCGCCCTGGAAGAACAGTCCCGGGTCGTTCCAGTACGTGCAGGACAGTCCGGACAGCGTGTTGAGATCGGTCGCGGCGCCGAAGCTGGCGGGCAGCGACGACGTCAGCCCGATCACCTGCTCGCGCGAGGTGCCGAGCTGATCGGGCGACGCGGCGTGCGAGATCCGCACCATGAAGGTCGCCAGGACGGTCTTGTCCTCCGGGGAGGTCTCCGTCAGGTACGCCAGGCGGCTCGCGAACCAGCTGGTCGCCGACGCGGGCGCGAGGCTGACGGTCTCCGAGTTGAAGTAGCCGGTGACGTTGCCGGGCGGCGCGGCCGTGCTGGGGAAGATCACCTTGTCGAACGTCCAGGACGCCCCGGCATCGTCGCTGTGCGCCAGGTGAGTCTCGACCTGGATGGTCGACTGTGTGCCACCCATCCCGTCATCGAACGGCACCGGCCGGACAAACGAATAGCCCATCCACACGCGGTCGCTCCCCGGATCCTTGCGCAGCGAAGCATCGGCGTAGCCGCGAAAGCCTTGCGCCGGGATCGGGTCGCCCGGGATCTCGATCGCGGCGCAGGTCGTGCCGGCACAATCCACCGGAGATGGCGCCGCGGGTGCGATGCAGGCGTCGGGGGGCGCATCCGGGCTGCGCGCATCCGGAACGGCGGCATCGGGCGTCGCTCCCGCCCCCGAGCAGGCGGGCAGCACGGGCAAGCACACGGCGAGGTACGCGAACGAAGCGATCGTGGCGAGGCGCGACATGCCCGGGGGCAGTGCAACCGGCGTGCACGTCTCGTGGAACCTGCAGGTACCGGTCGCGCACCTCACCCCGCCGCGCGCGCCGCGTTGCCGGTACCTCCACGTACCAGCGGCGTAGGAATTTCCTACGCCGCCGCTACTGGCCCAGCACGGAGAGCCGGCCGGCGTTGAGCGCGAACACGCGGCCCTGGCGATCGAGCGCGATCGGGGTGTAGGCGGCGCCGAGCGCGCGATCGAGGAAGAGCGCGTCGCGGAGCTGGCCGTTGGACGTGATCGCGTAGACGTTGCCGTCCTCGCTGTTCGCGTAGACCGTGCCGTCGCGGTCGACCGCGGGGGCGTTGATGCACCACTCGAAGCCGTTGGGGTGATCGGAGACGCAGGCGATCGAGCCGTCGGGCCTGCGCTCGCAGCTCCTGGGATTGGTGCTCGCGAACTGCCAGAGCACGCGGAGCTGCGCGTCGAGCTCGGTGATGTAGAACGGGCCGAGGTCGACGCCGTCCTGGTCGGTGCCGTAGTAGTTGTCCTTGACGACGATCCGGTAGTCGTCGGCGCCGCCGAACACCGCCGGCGTGCTGTCCCAGCCGAAGTCGAACGTCGCGACCACCGCGCCGGTGCGATCGAGCTTGAACAGGTGGCCGCGCGAGCTGTTGTAGCCGGTGAACGCGCCGTACAGCACGCCGCCGTCGGGGAGCGCGACCGGCGACGACGACGACTGGTCGTTGACCTGCCCCGCCGGGGCCAGGCCGGTGACGCGCTCGACGCCAAACGGGGTGCCGATGCGGCAGTCGAACATGCGCTGGGTGCTGGTGGCGTCGGACGCCACCGTGACGCCGCAGTTGTCGAGCAGGAGGTCGCGCAGCGAGGTCGCCCACCGCGGCGTGAGATCGGGGTTGACCGCGATGACGTGGGCGTAGCGCACGTTGCGGTGCGCGCGGGACACCAGGAAGACCGTGCCGTCGGCGCCGACCGCCGGCGTGGTGTTGATGCCGGGGCGCTGGGCGCCGCACGGCGCGGCCGGCGGCTTGATCGCGCTGCCGTCGGCGTTCGCGGGCGGCCACGGCAGCGGCGTGACCGTCACGTCGTAGGTGCCGAAGCATGGGTCGGACGCCGCCGGGGCGCGCGGGACCAGCGCGGCGTAGTCGGCGGTGCGCGCGGTGCCGTCGGGCGCGACCACGACCAGCCAGGCCTGCGACGGCCCGGTGAGCGGCTGATCGTGATCGAGCTTGATCGCGCTGTAGTACACCGTGCCGTCGGGGCCGACCGCGAGCCCGGTGGCGACGTAGGTGTCGGGATCGATCGCCGCGCCGAGCGGCTGGACGTGGCGCACCCTCTGGCCGGTCAACCGGTCGAGCTCCCACAGCGCGCCGCCGGCGCCCGGGATCGCGATCAGCGCGCCGGCGAGCGCGGGCTGGAACATCGGCTCGAACGGGATCCCCGGCACCGGCTTCCAGTCGGAGTCGAACGACCACTGCTGGGCGAGCGCGCCGGACGGCGAGATCACGAAGCGCTGCTCGGCCCAGATCTGCGAGTCGAGCCGGTGGAGCTCGTCGGGATCGCCGCACGACGGGCCATTGCTGCCCAGGTTGCACGGCGTGTAGGTGCCGTGCTTGGTCATCATGTAGAGGTCGTCGCCGTCGATCAGCGGCGCCTGGTAGTGCACGAGCAGATTGCCGCCCGCGTCGGCGGTCTCCTGGGGCAGGAACGGATCGTAGACCATGCTGGACAGCGCGGTGTGCAGCGGCTGTCCGGACACACAGCTGGAGCCGTCATGCGACGCATTGTTACCCCACTGGTGCCACGCATCGCACCCCGGGCTCGGGCTCTCGAATCCATGGTTGTCGCCGCACGCGGCGAGGAGCACGGCGATCGCGACGATGCGCATGCGGGGAACATAGCGTCGTTCGCGCGCCCGCAGGTAGGCAAGGATCGTGCGGCTGCGCTCGCGATCACGGCGCTCCCGATCACGTGCCCGCGCCACGCGCCATGATAGCGTCCGGGGCGATGGCACGCGCACGCTCGTCGCCCCGGGCCCACGCGAAGCCCCGCGCGAAGCCGCGCGCCAAGGCTCCCGCCGCGACCCGGGCGACCCGCAAGCCGGCGGCCGCGAAGCCGACCGCAGCGGCCCGGCGGTCCCCCGCCGCGGACCGCAAGGCGACCGCCACGCGCAAGCCCGCATCGACCGCCGCACCGGGGCAAGGCGCACCGGCGAAGCCACGGACCCGCCCGGGCCGCAAGCCGCCGCCGGCGCGGCTGAGCGGCGGCAGCCCGGTGGTCAAGGTGCTGGAGTCCCGCCAGCCGATCGAGGCGCTGCGCAAGTTCCTGGCCCGGATCCCCGGCAAGGCGACCATGGAGCAGGGTCAGATCGCGCTCGGCTCGGCGCAGCTGATGCTGCTGCCGATCGCCCACGAGCACCGCGGCGGCGACGAGGTCAAGCAGCTGCTCGACCTGGTGCTCGCGCGGTGGGACGCGTTCCCGGATCGCAGCGGGTTCCACGCCCAGGAGTTCCTGCGCAACGCGTTCGCCGCGGTCGGCGACGATCGCGACCGGATCGCCCGGCTGTCGGCGCTGGTCCCGTCCGACGCGACCAGCGAGCTGCGGTTCAACATGGCGAGCACCTACGCGGTCGCGGGCGACCGGCCGGAGATGCTGCGCGCGCTGGAGGCCGCGCTCGCGGTCGGCGCCACCGCCGCCCAGGTCCGCCGCGACCCCGACCTGGCGCGGTTCGCCGACGACCCGGCGGTCGCCGCGCTGCTCGATCGCGCCGCCGCGCCGGCGATCCCGGTCGACGTCGCGCCCCACGTCGCCCCGGTCCGCGCCGCGCTCGACTCGCTGATCGCCGCGCTGCGCGAGATCGGCGGGCACAGCCGGCTGCAGCCGCCGGCGACGCTCGACGCGGTGCTCGCCGCCGAGCGCGCCAGCCGGATCCAGCTGCCCAACGACTACCGCGCGCTGCTGACGATCAGCGACGGCGCCGTGCTGTGGGACCACGAGCTGTTCGGCACCGGCGACCTGCGCGGCGACACGCCACGGGCCCACCGCGCGCGCGAGTTCCTCGCGACGTCGGCGCAGAGCGGCGGGATCGGCATGGACGCATGCGTCGCGCTCGCGCGCTGGGGCCAGCCCGACCACTGGCTGCTCTACGATCCGCGCGGCGTGATCCGCGAGGGCACGCCGGGCTACGTCGTGATGCTCGCCGACCCGCTGCCGATCGCCGGCCTGACCGACGCCCTGCGCCAGCTCGAGGACGCGGCGCGCGACGTGCTGGCGACCAACTGAGCGGCCGGCGCTACCCGAACTGCACCGAGCGCCGGGTCATCGCGCCGCCCCACCAGAACCCGGTGATCGGGAACCGGACGGCGCTCTCGGCCGCGGCGCCGGCCGACACCAGCACCGGCACGAAGTGCTCGTGGGTCGGCAGCGACTCGCGGACGCCCGGCGCCTTGTGACGGTAGTCGGCGAGCGCGTCGAGATCGCGGCGCGCCAGCGCGTCGGCCGACCAGGCATCGAACTCCGACGCCCAGGCCGGGGTCTCGCGCAACCCGAGTGCACGCAGGTTGTGCGTGAGGAAGCCGCTGCCGATCAGCAGCACGCCCTCCCTCCGCAGCGGCGCGAGCGCGCGACCGACCGCGAGCAGCTCGGCCGGGGACTCGCCGGGCAGCGAGATCTGCAGCACCGGGATGTCGGCCTCGGGGTACATGCAGAGCAGCGGGATGTACGTACCGTGATCGAGCCCACGCTCGGGCTCGTCGACGCACGGGATCCGGGCCGCGGCGGCGAGCTCGCGGATCCGCTGGGCGAGCTCGGGCGCGCCCGGCGCCGGGTACTGCAGGTGATAGAACCGCTCCGGGAATCCGTAAAAATCGTAGATCAGCGGGAGCGGGCGGACCGCGCCGATCGCGAGCGGGCGCTGCTCCCAGTGCGCCGACACCACCGCGATCGCGCGCGGCCGCGGCAGCTGCTTGGCCCACGCCGCGAGCTCGGCGATCCAGCCCGCGTCGTCGAGCAGCGGCGGCGCGCCGTGCGCGAGGAACAGGACGGGCATCACGGGGGTCGGCGGGGAGGTCATGACGGCGTCCTTGCAGCCGGGCAGCGCGGCGACACCCAGCGTGGACAGCGCGGCAAGCACGTCGCGGCGACGCAGGGACACGTTCCAGGCTGACAGCGGACGGTCGCGCGACAAGACCGGCGCGCTGGAACAGTTTGTTGGCCAGGCGCGCCGAGCGACGGCGATCGCGCGCCGGAGCCATCGCCACCGCGCGCCGGGGAACAGATGGTTGACCCCAGCGCGCGCGGTTTGCTGCGACGGCCGCCGAGGCCGGGCTCACCCTCGGCGCGTCCGCCAAAGCGGCGGGCCGGACCGGCCAGTCCGGGCCGAGCGGAGCCCGACGAGGCGCGCCAGAGGCACGTCTCGGTGGAACAGCGCAGCGAAGGAACGGACGGAAGACCATGGCCCTGAAAGGGACACCCCCTAGAACGGCGGGGGCTCGCCGCGCACCTGGCGCACGATCTCGCGCAGCACGGCGGTGAGCGTCCGCGAGTCGGCTCCCTTGCGGAACATCGATCGGCCCGGCGCGACCGTCGCGGCGTGATCGCCCTCCTCGTCGGCCAGGAACACGACGCGCTCGGCGAGCCACGGCTTGACCTGTGCGATCCAGCGGTAGATGTCGGCGCCGCTGCCGTCGTCCATGTTCCAGTCGGTCACGATCGCGTCGAAGTCCTCGTGCTCGAGCAGCTGGATCGCGCCGTGGCCGCTGTCGACTCGCCACACCGCGTAGCCGGCGTCGGCCAGGAGCTCGGCCATCGCCAGCAGCAGCACCGGCTCGTCGTCGGCGAGCAGCAGCGTCGGCCGGGTCGCGTCGGCCTCCTCGAGCGCGGTGTCGCGCGCGGCGTCGAGCTGGCGGCGCCGGGTCGCCGCGGCGGCCGCGACCCGGACGACCTCGGACGGCTGCGACGGCGGCACGCCGAGGCAGCGCCCGGCGACCAGCCGGTCGAAGTCCGGCGGGGTCTCGGCGGCGAGGAACACGAACCCGTCGCGCAGGTCGTAGCGGCGCTGCAGCGACCAGCGGTAGACCTCGCCGCCGACCGGGTGCGCCGCGTCCCACGGCACCACGACGACGTCGATCGGGCGCTCGCCCTCGAGGTGGGCCTGCGCGCGGAATCCCGTGATCGCCGTCGTGACCTCAAACCCGGCGGCCTCGAACAGCCGCGTCAGCACGTCGAGCGTCTCGCCGTCGTCGTGGATGACCAGCGCGGTAGGACGGGCCACCGACAAGGTGGCGGACATGATAGCCGTGCGGGTGGCGTACATGATAGCCGTGCTAGTGTTTCGGCATATGCGATGGATGCTTCCGCTCGGCGTGCTAGGCGTGCTCGCCGGGGGGCTCGCGGCGTGCCCGCGCGGCCCGAACAGCACGGCCTCCGGCGCGGGTCCCACGGCGCCACTTCCTCTGGCTCCGGGTGGGGCCGCCGGCCCCGAGCCCGCCGAAACCAAGGTCGAGCTGCCCGCGATCCCGGCCCGGATCGAGGTCACGACCAGCGCGCCGACCGATGGCACCGCGCCGGACAAGCACTCGCCGGTCCTCGACATCCTCGAGGCCGAGAACGAGCGCGAGATGACGGCGCTCGGCAAGCAGAAGGACCCCGCGTACTACCTCGCCTACCAGCTGGTCGAGCAGCGCGTGGTCAACCTGGACGCCGAGGGCGGCGCGCTGATCACCGACAGCGACGACACGCTGCGCAACCTCGACGTCGAGGTCCGGGTCGGCAAGCCCGAGCTCGACAACACCCGCGCGCTGGCCGACGACAGCAACGGGCTCAACGCGCCGTTCACCCGGCGCGGCACGGCGCCGTTCGGCGACGACAAGCAGGCGCTGTCGAGCGCGCTGTGGCTCGAGACCGACCGGCGCTACCGCGAGGCGGTCAGCGCGCTGGGCTATGTCCGCCAGGACCAGTCGACGCTCAAGAGCCGCGCCGTCGCCCCCGACTTCTCGCCCGAGCCGCCCGAGGTCCACGTCGAGGCGCCGGTCAAGCTCGCGTTCGACAAGGCGCAGTGGATCGAGCGGCTCAAGCGCTGCTCGGCCCGGGCGCTGCGCGGCCAGGCGACCCGCGGCAGCTGCGGCGTGCTGTTCCAGCAGAACACCGCGTACCTGGTCAACAGCGAGGGCAGCATGATCCAGACCTCGTGGACCAACGCCCAGCTCTCGGTGTCGGCCGGGGTCAAGGCCGACGACGGCATGAACCTGGCGCGGCTCGAGCAGCGGTTCGGCCGCACCCCGGCCGACCTGCCGCCCGACGCCGACGTCGACAAGATGATCGCCACGGTCACCGGGGACATCGACGCGCTGCACGAGGCCCCGCTCGCCGACCCCTACGTCGGCCCGGCGATCCTGGAGGGCCGCGCCGCCGGGGTGTTCTTCCACGAGGTGTTCGGCCACCGCATCGAGGGCCACCGTCAGAAGGAGCTGACGTCGGGCCAGACCTTCGCGTCGTACGTCGGCAAGGACATCGCTCCCGACTGGCTGTCGGTCTACGACGATCCGGAGATCGTCACGCTCAACGGCGTCCAGCTCAACGGGTTCTACCGCTACGACGACGAGGCGGTGCGGGCGCGCCGGGTCAGCCTGGTCGACCATGGCAAGCTCGTCGGGTTCCTGATGGGGCGCAACCCGATCCCCGGGTTCGCGCACTCCAACGGCCACGGCCGGCGCCAGCCCAGCCTGCCGCCGGTGGCGCGCCAGGGCAACCTCGTGGTCGAGGTCACGCGGAGCGTCAAGCGCAGCGATCTGGAGAAGATGCTGATCGAGGAGATCAAGCGCCAGCACCGGCCGTACGGCATGATCTTCACCGACATCAGCGGCGGGTTCACCAACACCTCGGCGTTCCAGCCCCAGGCGTTCAAGGTCAACCCGGTGATGGCGTACCGGCTGTACCCCGACGGCCGCCGCGAGCTGGTCCGCGGCATCGACATCAGCGGCACGCCGCTGGTCGCGCTGCAGTCGATCCGCGCCGCGAGCCGCGAGATCGAGACCTTCAACGGCGTGTGCGGCGCCGAGAGCGGGTGGGTGCCGGTGTCGGCGTCGGCGCCGTCGCTGCTGCTCGAGAAGATCGAGGTCGAGAAGGGCTTCATCCCGCCGGACCGCCCGCCGGTGCTGCAACCGCCGGCGATCCGGCAGTCGGAGCGGCCATGACCCGCATGCGGAACACTCGCGTCCTCGGCGCCATCAGGTGTGCCCGGCTCCCCACGTCGCTGCTGGCGGTGGGCGCGTTCGGCGCCGCGGCCCTGCTCGCGCCCGGCAGCGCGCCGGCCGGCCCGGATCCCGCCACCGGCAAGCAGGAGCCCAGGCAGCCGCCCCGGCCGCCCGACCGCGACGTGTCCAAGACCGGCAAGGACGCGCCCAAGGCGTCGCCCAGCCTCGGCCCGCCGTCCAGGGCGGTGACCAACGAGATCCTCGACGCGATCGCCGAGGAGATGGGCCGGGCGATGACCCAGCTCGAGATCCCGGGCGCGCCCAGGCCGTACCACATCGCCTACAAGATCACCGAGGTCGACGTCAACGACTGCGCGGCGACCCTGGGCTACACCACGAGCCGGCGCAACCGCCACTCGGTCTTCCTCGAGGCCCGGGTCCGGGTCGGGTCGCCCCAGCTCGACAACGGCAACTTCGTGGTGCCCGGCGCCGACGAGCTCGACGCGGTCGCCGGCGTCAGCCTGTCGCTCGAGGCCACGCCGCGGATCGCGCGGCGCGCCGCCTGGCTGGTCACCGACAGCGCCTACAAGGAGGCGCTGATCCAGCTGCGCGCCAAGCTCGAGGCGCGCAAGACCGCGGGCGGCCGCCCCGACATTCCGGGCTGGACCACCGAGAAGCCGGTGGTCAGCGAGGACGCCGTGCTGGTCCCGCCGCTGGAGACGCTCGACGAGCTCGAGGCCCGCGCCCGGGCGCTGTCGACCGCGTTCCGCGATCAGCCGGCGATCCGCGAGTCGCGGGTCGCGGTCGCCAGCTACCTCGAGCGCCGCTGGTACCTCACCACCGAGGGCACCCGCGTCACCGACACCCGGCGCGCCAGCGGCGTCGTGATCTCCGCGACCGGCCAGGCCGACGACGGCCAGCTGCTGCACCAGTACTTCCTGCGCTACGGCCAGACCGCCCGGGACCTGCCGGGCGAGGACGAGCTCGAGGCCGAGACCCGGAAGCTGGTCGACAGCATCGTCGCGCTGCAGAAGGCGCCGGTGATGGAGCACTACACCGGGCCGGTGCTGTTCGAGGGCGAGGGCGCGGTCGGCCTGATCCGCTCGACCCTGGCGCCTCATCTCGGTGGGACGCCCGTGCCCGAGGGCCTGAACCCGCAGGAGGCCAAGACGTTCGGCGGCCAGCTCACCGACAAGGTCGGCCTCAAGGTGCTCGCGCCCAGCCTGACGATCGTCGACGACCCGACCACCCACGAGGGCGCCGGCAAGGCGCTGATCGGCGGCTACAAGATCGACGACGAGGGCGTCGCCGGCCAGCGCGTCGAGGTGGTCAAGGACGGCATGCTCAAGACCCTGCTGACGTCGCGCACGCCGTCGACCAAGAACCAGGGCTCCAACGGCCACGCCCGGCGGATCGCCGAGGGCGGCGCGTTCCACGGCAGCACGACCAACCTGTTCGTGTCCGGCAAGGGCGCGGTGCCGCGCAAGGCGCTCGAGCAGCGCCTGGTCGGCGCGGCCAGGGGCGAGGGCCTCAAGTACGGTGTCGTGATCCGCCGGTTCGACGACGCCGCGATCACCTCGGCGCCCGAGTTCTCGCGCCGCGAGCTGTACGCGATGATCAAGAGCTCCGATCCGCACCTGCCGCCGCCGACCCTGCTCGCCTACAAGGTGTACCCCGGTGGCAAGGAGGAGCTGGTCCGCGGCGTCCAGCTCGCCGAGGTCCCGATCCGCGCGTGGAAGGACGTGATCGGCGTGTCGAAGGAGACCACGGCCTACAACTTCCTCGCCGCGAACGAGAGCCAGCTCCAGCTCCGGATCGGCAACGGCACCGACGACGGCTTCGTGCCGTCGAGCGGGATCGAGAACGCGATCGTCACGCCCGATCTGCTGTTCAAGGAGCTCGATCTCGGCGGCTCGGCGGCCGGCGAGCGCCCGATCCCGTTGTTGCCCAAGCCCGGCAAGTGACCGCGACCGCGACCCGCGAGGTCCGGATCCACGCGTTCGAGCCGCGCAGCCGCGCCAACGGTCCCGGCGCGCGGTTCGTCGTGTGGTTCCAGGGCTGCACGCTCGGCTGCCCGGGCTGCTTCAACCCGACCACC
The DNA here is from genome assembly GCA_041495365.1 of Kofleriaceae bacterium. GTDB lineage: Bacteria > Myxococcota_A > Polyangia > Haliangiales > Haliangiaceae > JABFXX01. Next base: position 61,375 of record JBGQCL010000008.1, read on the forward strand.
CACGACCCCGCCGCCGGCCGCGCGATGCCGCTCGACGAGCTGATCGGCGAGCTCGGCCGCGCGCGCCCGGGCATCGAGGGTCTGTCGCTGTCGGGCGGCGAGCCGCTGCAGCAGCCCGAGGCCGCGTGCGCCGTGCTCGACGCCGCCCGCGCGCTGCAGCTGTCGACCCTGGCGTTCTCCGGCTACACGCTCGACGAGATCCGCGGCCTGCCCGGCGGCGCGAACGTCCTGGCGCGGCTCGACGTGCTGATCGACGGCCGCTACGTCGCGCCAGGCCGGCTCGCCACCGGCCTGCGCGGCTCGGCCAACCAGCGGATCCAGCTGCTCACCGCGCGCTACACGCTCGCCGACGTCGAGGCCACGCCGGTCGCCGAGATCCGGATCGGCCCGACCGGCGACGTCGTGCTCACCGGCGTCGATCCGCTCCGGCTCCGGCTCCGGCGCCGGCCGTGACCGGCCGGCCTACGGGCGCTGGAGGAACGCGACCACGCCCGGGGTCTGCGCCTTGCGCTGCGCCGAGCACAGCGCCATCGCCTCGAGCGCCTGCGACATCACGCGCGGCCCGCCGTTGAACTTCTCGATCCGGGAGCGATAGACCTGCTCGAACTCCACCGTCCGCGAGTCGTCGCACATCGCGGACAGCGTGAACCCGAGGAACGGGCGCATCGGGTCCGGGAGCTTGGCCGCGATCTCGTCGAAGTGTGCGCGGAGGAACTACGATCACCCGGATCGGCCCGCCCGCCCGGGTCTCCGGCGTGCTCCGGGATCCGGCAGGATTCCGTCCTTGCGTGGCCGTACCCGCGGACTCGCCGCCGGCTCGGGCAAGCGCGACGCCAGCGGCACCTCGTGCCGATCGTTGCCCTTGACCATCGCCGGCTGCTCGCACAGCCCGTGACGGCGCGATCAGCTGACCACGCCGTAGACGTTCCGGGCGTGGCGCTGGATCTCGATCGAGTCGCGCAGCTGCTCGAACAGATCGCGCGACGCCGGCATCCCGAAGATCTCCAGGTGCGGCGTCGTCGCGTCCTGCGCGAACACCTCGATGTGGGCGATGCCGAGGATCCGGTCGCTGAACCGCTGCTTGTAGCGGACGTCGCGGCAGCGCCACAGCTGCAGCACGTCGATCCGCCTGGACAGGAACCCGCGCTCGATCTCGATCGCGGTGCTGGTCACCCGGAACTTGATCGCCCGGCGGACCAGGTTGACGCCGAGCCAGTACGCCAGCATCACGGCGAGCGGGATGACGACGTAGAGCGCCTCGGTCTCGAGCGAGGCCGGCCGGCCGGAGACCCGGCTGCCGAGCAGCAGCAGGCCGGCGACCACCGCCGCGGTCGCGAGCACGGACAGCACGTAGTGCCGGAAGTAGGCCCGCCACGACGGCACGCCCTCGTAGATCATCCGGCGCGCTGCGATCGCCTCGTCCCGGCCCGCCTCGCGCACGAACGGCGCGGGCGGCCCCGAAGGTCCCGGCCCCGGCCCCGGCGGCGCGCCCGGCGGCCCCGGCGCGCCCGGCGGCCCCGGCGCGCCCGGCGGCGCATCGAGGAACGAGCTACAGAACCGGCACTTGATCGCCTCGTCCTGGATCTCCTCGGCGCAGAACGGACATTTCTTCATCGCAGCTCCGGGCTACTTGCGGTAGCCGATGCCCACCATGAAGTCGAACGAGATGATCGACCCGCCGCCGACGATGCCCGCGGCCGCCGGGCTGTAGGTGAACGCACCCGGCATCGCGGTCAGCACGATGTTGGGGGTGACCGCGTAGTCCGCCGATACGGCCACGCGGGTGTGGAACATGGTCAGCGCGCCGGTGGTCGGGGCGTTGGCGGTGAACGGACTCTGGTCGATCCCGGCGAACAGCAGC